>JBEIRK010000119.1:0-7749 GCA_040376005.1 Flavobacteriales bacterium | reverse complement strand
TAGGTCCTCTCCCCCATCGGTTTTGTCTTCAATGGTAAATGGAGGGGTTTTACTTTCGTTGAGAATGGTGAGTTTGCTTACTGCAATTTCAATATCTCCTGTTGGATTGACAGGATTCTTACTTTCACGTTCGCGCACCGTGCCACTCACTTGAATTACAAATTCACGACCCAAGGTAACTGCGAGTTTTAACAGTTCTGGATTTTCGTACTCATTGAATGCAAGTTGGGTAATACCATAGCGGTCGCGCAGGTCGATAAAGCAAAGAAAACCTTTATTGCGGTTGTGGGCTACCCAGCCAGAAAGAGAAACTTCAAGTCCTTTGTGTTCGAGCCTCAGCTCGCCACATGTATGCGTACGAAACATAGCGCGAAATTAGCCCGTTGCGGGCTTGAATATCAAGCAAAAAATAAATTAAATATGAAAAGTTGAGATTTCTTGCGAAAAAATCAATTTCCGCCTTGCATCAATTTCAAGAACTCTTCCACTTTATCTACAGATAAGCCTGCTGTATTATTTTCACCTTTCATGAAAATAACACCTCCATCAGACTTACTATATTCAAGTACATGTTGAATATTGATAATATAGCTCTTATGCGATCTGAAGAATCTTGGTGCAATACTCAACATATCTTCAAAGTGTTTTAGGTTTTTACTCGCCAGTAGTTTTTCACCACTGTTAAGTACCACTTCGCTGTAGGCTCCCTCGCCTCGGATAAGGACGATGTCGCTAACCTTAATAAATTTCAAAGATTGGCCGATAGGAATAACAATGCGTTTCTCCCCCACAGGTTCTTCTGCATTCAAGTTACCACGCAAGGCTTCTAACTTTTGTGAAGTTTGCTTTTCACTTTTCTTAATGAAACGATCCACCGCGTCTACGAGTTGCTGGTGCTGCAAAGGCTTCAATAGGTAATCAATTGCGGAGAATCTAAATGCCTGAATGGCGTATTCATTATAGGCAGTAATAAAGATTACATCAAAGGTAACCTCATCTTCATCAAAGAAATCGAGAAGTTCAAGTCCGCTATAGCCTGGCATTTCAATATCAAGGAAAACCAACTTAGGTGCATACTTCTTAATCGCCTTAACACCTGAAGGCAGATCAGAACATTCGGCAACAACTTCAAGGTCGGGGCAATAAGTGTCAAGCATGGCTTTGAGCAACTTGCGCGCCATACTTTCATCGTCAATAATTACGCAAGGGAAGCTAGACATGGTTCAAATATATTCTAATTATGTAAAAATCCGAATACTATACTGTTAAAATATCAGAAATTCAATGGAATAGCTAGGATCACCATAGTTCCCATAGTATGACCATAGGAATCACTCTTATCCAAATATTCAATATCAATGGTATTTTCTCTTCCTTGATTAAGAATAGCGAGGCGCTTTGAATTTGCTTCACTCGCAAAGCTCTTGTGCGATGAGGGTTTCAACATTTTCATTTCGTTTGACTTCTTTCTACCTATACCATTGTCATCGATAAATGCAATCACAGCATTGCCTTCGCGCAAGAACTCTATCTTGAGTTTGCGTTCACCTTTTTTATGCAATAGACCGTGTTTAATGGCATTTTCTACGTAGGGCTGAATGAGCATTGATGGAATTTGAATCAAATCTGGATTGCTTATGCCATTGACCACAATTTGATACTCAATGGTATCTTCAAAACGTTTCTTTTCCAAATCCAAATAGAGTCTGAGTGCCTTAATTTCCTCAGTAAGTGTAATCTTCTCCTTTGAACTCATGTCCAAAACCATACGGGTAAGTTCAGAAAACTTGCTCAGGTAATCCGATGCATTTTCTTTCTCATTGGTGAATATGTAGGACTGCACCGTATTCAACGCATTAAATACAAAGTGCGGATTCATTTGAGATTTAATACTGGTAAGTGTGCTGATTTGCAATTCCCTTTGCAGTTTATCTTTTTCACTTTTAAAGGCCGCTTCTTTTTTCAGTTCATAAATTCTAAAGCGCATGAAGAAGTACACAATAGAACTGATAAACAACAGCAGGAGAAGTATAAACCACCAGCGCGCATAAATTGGCGCTGCTATTTTGAAGGTGAGCATTTCCGCTGCAGGGATTTCTCTACCATCAGCGGTAACGGCTTTAAAACGCACAACATATTTACCGGGAGCTAGACCTACGAGTTGCAATAATCTTCCTGTTCCTCCGATAGGTAACCATTCTTCATCATTCAAACTATAAAGTACTTTGAGGTTTGCATTATTGCGGTAGGACAATACAGAAATCTCAATTTCTAAGTTATTTTCATTGGTGCGCAGGTTGAGTAAATCGGCCCGGCTGGGCTTGAATGCGTGGTTTACTGCTACATCCTCTATGTAAATGGTTGGAGATTCCCTTCTGGCTTGAAAATTTTCTTTAAAACTAATAAGTCCATCGCGTGTAGCGAGATATACAATGCCATTCTGAATTACAATATCTTTAATTTCTGTATTGGGCAAGCCACTTGCAGTGCTAAAAACCTTGTATGTGTTGTTGCGCGTATTATATCTCACTAGCGAGTTTTCATACAACAGCCATACATACTCATTGTATTGGCGCAAGCGTATGAGTGTTCCGCCAGGATTACCCTTAAAGGATTGTATTTCTAGGATGATTTTACCGTTTTCTAAAATAAGCAACCTGCCATCATAGGTACCGATATACAATTTCGAACCAATGAGCATGAGATCGGATGCATAAATATCCTTTCCGCCCAGCTTGTAGCGTTGCATACCCCCTTTTTTAGACCAGCTAAAGAGGCCCTTGTAATTGGCACCATACAATATTTCCTTGGCGTTGTCCCATTCTACTGCTTTAGCCCTTCCCTCAGAACCTGGAAGCAATTGTCTGTCGTTTTTCCATGGGATTTTTTTACCCCACACCTGCATTGCAAAGCTCTGATCCGTCGAATCTGGCGTTTTACGCACGAGTACAATCCCTTCTGGAGTGGCCATAGTATAAAATCCATCTCCTAAGAAATGAATATCTTTCATTGGAACTGGTGTTGCCGATTCCACGAAATTCACACCACCAACTAGGGAGTACAATTTATCACTGGCTATCCAAATACGATCGTTCCCAACGTCATTATATATATGCAATACATCGGTAGGAGGGCCCAATTCCTTTAGTACACTTACTGTATTGTTGAAGGGATTTAATTCTAAAATTCTATTATCACCCGTGCCAAGAATAATCTTATTAATGGAGGTAAAATAGGCCGCGGTTGTAATACTGGAGGCACCCGTAGCGATGGTTTGTAATTGAAAATCTGGAATTACCAACACACCTTTATTTAAAGTAGACACCCACATTACGCCTTCCCTATCCACGATCAATCTGCTTACATTGTTTCCTACAAAATAGGGCTTACCGCCATTCATAGGTTCTAAGTCTTTATTATATCGGTATATCCCATTGGATGTAGAAATCCAAATTTCAGAATTTACGATAGTCACATACTGAATTACAGCATCCAAATTCAGCTTTACATTATGTGAATTCGAACTAGCCTCATCCAACCAGCTTGCAGCATTGCCTCCATTTCTTGAAAAGGAATACACACGTCCATTTCCCCAGCATGAGATAAAATAAGATACGCTTGGGTCTAAAGCGAAGGATTTCCTGTATTTCAACGCCCTCAGATTCACCAAGGTGCCCTTTGGACCGAAGGCAAAAACATCTTCATCGTGCAACAATAAATTGTTGTCGGGAAGTTCAATATTTCCGGTATTTATGGTAGCCACCGAATTATTGTCAATATCCCGGCTGATAAGCTTTCCTTTTTGAATGGTTAACAGCTTTGTCCCATTATAAATTGAAAATGGAATAATATTCCCAACCGAAGGCATTACCGTATCTGAAACCAACTTATCACCTTCTGTATAAAATATTTCTCCTGCAAAATTCTGACACCAAATTCTTCCTTTGTGGTCTTCCTGAATATTGCTTAGACCTCGGCTCTGCAATATTCCTCCAGCATAATGCTTAAAACTATGGCCATTATAACGGCTCAGTCCTTTGTCATGCGCAATCCAAATGTATCCTTTCTTATCTTGATAAATATTGTAAATGGTATTGGAAGGGAGTCCTGTTTTAAAATCGAGAACCCTATGCACTGGATTTTGTGCGGCTGCAAACCTAGAGGCAAACAGACAGATAAAAACCAATATATATTTCGGAATGTGTAGTTTCAAATTGCTTATTTTACAGAATAATTGGTCCATCCTTGGGCTTGTATATCAAAGGTATTTCCCGCTGCAGTGTTTAAGTTATACTTCCCTTCTTGAGAAGTTACGTGTCCTATAATCGTGAGATCAGGGTGGTTTTTTATGGCATCATAGTGTTGTTGATCCACTGTAAAGAGCAATTCAAAATCTTCGCCCCCATTTAATGCGGCTATTGTGGGATTCAACTGAAACGACAAGGCGGTATCTACGGTTTGTGGATCTATGGGCAACTTATTTTCATAAATATCAAAACCCACCTTGCTGCGCAACCCCAGATGGTGCAATTCACTTGCAACCCCATCACTAACATCAATCATAGAGGTAGGTATAATCTTCAATTCATTCAGTAATTTCACCACATCCAACCGGGCCTCGGGCTTGAGTTGACGCCCCACGATGTAATCGTATTTTTCAAGATCAGGTTGCATTTCAGGATGTTCTAAAAACACCTTTTTCTCTCTTTCCAAGATTTGCAGCCCCATGTATGCGCCGCCAATATCTCCGCTGATCACCAGTAAGTCATTGGGCTTGGCACCTGAACGGTATGTGATTTTATTTTCATCCGCAATCCCTACCGCCGTAACATTTAAAAACAATCCGCTGCGACTGGCTGAAGTATCGCCACCCACCAAATCAATTTCATATTTATCGCAGGCCAATTGAATGCCTGCATACAACTCTTCTACCGCTTCTAAGGAGAAACGATTGCTTAATCCAATATTTACCAGAATCTGGGTAGGCTTGGCATTCATCGCACAGATATCACTCACCGCAGCAGCCACAACCTTGTATCCCAAATGTTTGAGAGGGTGAAACGCAAGATCAAAATGCACTCCTTCAATGGCGTGGTCGGTAGAAATCACCAAGCATTGTCCCTGTTGCCGTATTACCGCCGCATCATCACCTATGCCCTTAAGCACCTCAGCGTTTTTAGGTGTAAAATGTGACTCTAATTCCCGAAGCAAACCAAATTCACCTAGTGAATCTAGTTCGGTTCTGCGGTTGTTCTCAAACATACCTGCGAAAGTATAGATTTAAAATGGAGGGTAAAAAGTCAGGAGTGTATTGCAATGCATACATTCTTAGGCTCGGTAAAAAACCGCATTGCTTCCCATCCACCCTCGCGTCCCACGCCACTTTGCTTTATTCCGCCAAACGGAGTTCGCAAATCTCGAAGCAACCAGCAGTTTATCCACACAATTCCAGATTCAATTTTCCCTGCCATTCTGTGCGCCCGATTCAAATCTGAAGTCCAAAGTGTGCAAGCCAAACCATATTCGGTTGCATTGGCAAACTCCAGCACTTCGTCTTCTGTTTCAAAGGGCATAATGGTAATTACAGGACCGAATATTTCTTCCATATTGGTTCTGCAATCCTGCGGCAAACCCTCAAGAATCGTTGGCGCAATAAACCATCCGTTTTCATAACCTTCTGGTTGAACAGCGACCCCACCGATAAGGACTTTTGCCCCCTCTGTTTTGGCAATTTCCAAATAATCCAACACCTTTTCAAAATGTGGCTTGCTCACGATAGCACCTACACGCACAGTATCATCGGTAGGATTGCCCGTTTTCAGTAGCGCTACTTGGGCCAATAATTTCTCTTTAAAGGTTTCGTATATTTCTTTTTGAATAAATACCCGAGAACCACACAAACAAATTTCACCTTGATTCAGGAAAGAACTATTCACGGTTGTTTTTACCGCTTTTTCAATATCCGCATCTGCAAAAATGATATTTGGATTTTTACCCCCCAATTCCAAGCTGAGCTTTTTAAACATAGGCGCAGCCACAGAAGCAATGCGCTTTCCCGTTGCGGTACCGCCTGTAAAACTGATGGCTTTAATACCCTTGTGCTCTACCATAGACTGCCCCACACTGCCACCCAAACCGTGCACAATATTCAACACGCCGTTAGGCAAACCCGCTTCAATGCAAATCTCGGCTAACAAGGCCGCGGTATACGGCGTAAACTCCGAAGGTTTCGCAACAACACAATTTCCAGCAGCCAAGGCAGGTGCTATTTTCCAAGTAAAAAGATACAGTGGCAGATTCCATGGACTGATACAACCCACTACGCCAATGGGTTGACGTAGGGTATAGTTTATCGCTTTGTCCTCCATCGCATGGCTTTCACTTCCAAATTGCATGGCGGCAGTAGCAAAAAATCTAAAATTTTGACCCGCACGCGTCATTTCATTCTTTGCCAACCACACAGGTTTTCCTTGATCCAAACTCTCTGCCTCTGCCAGCTTTTGTTGGTGAATATCTATTAATTCTGCGATGCGATTTAATACTTTAAATTTGTCTTCCGCAGCTGTATTTTTCCATGCCGGAAAGGCAGCGCACGCCGCCTCCCAAGCCAATTCCACATCTTCAGCTCCAGAATCTGGAACCCTTGCATATACTTCACCTTTTGCTGGATTATAATTGTCTAAATAGTTCCCAGAAACAGGTGCACACAATGCACCGTTGATGTAATTTTTTAGGGTAATCATTTTCGTTATTTTTCCATAAAACCCGACAGCGTGCCATCTATTTCGGCATAAATTTCACGGGTTGATTTCTTGCTCCAAATATAATCTTCTGTTATGAGCATGCCATACCCACGGTAGGGTTGGTAGCTCAAGCGCATCTCGCGATCCACCCAAAAAGAACGCAACTTGGTAAATGCCTCAACCAATTCTATGCGGTTATTCTTCCTGGTAATGCTTACTTCTTGCAACTCTACTGTCGTATCTTCTGTAGTATATCTTTCAATGGACAAGCCCTTGCTCGAATCCACAGAAACCGAATATATATTCTTATTTTTTACTGCATTTAGATTTACGATTTCGAAAAGTTGCAGTTCTTTTTTCCAATCGCGCACCGCACTATCAAAAGTATTCACAGACTCACCCTCGGAAACGGTTTTACGCACCATCAGCGGAGACTTTAAATCGAGCTGCTTGGCTTCTTTCTCAAAAAAAGCAGGAAAATCAAAAAATCCACTCTTATTAATTTCTGTTTTCGATTGGCAAGAAAACAAGAAAACAACCGAACATATAATCGCTATTTTTTTCATATTAAAATAAGGGAGACCCTGTCATCTCTTTTGGGGCCTGTAAGCCCATAATTTTCACAATTGTTGGTGCTACATCTGCCAAAATTCCTGCATGCATTTCAGGCTTCAAGGTAGTGCTTACCAGCCAGCATGGCACGGGATTCAAACTATGCGCTGTATTCGGTGTCCCATCTTCATTGATTGCAAAATCGGCATTTCCATGATCTGCAATAACCAAGGCACTGTAATCGTGCTTGAGCAGCACCGCTACCAATTGTTGTAAACAGGTATCTACAGTTTCTACTGCTTTTACGATGGCCGGGAAAACACCTGTATGCCCAACCATATCGGGGTTGGCAAAATTCAAGCAGATAAAATCGGGTTGTTCATTTTCAACAATAGCCATAGCCTTCGCCGCCAGTTCCGGCGCACTCATTTCCGGTTGCAAATCATAGGTAGCC
>JBEIRK010000072.1:0-13512 GCA_040376005.1 Flavobacteriales bacterium | reverse complement strand
TAGGTACTCTCAGATACCAACCAATCGATACCTGGCATGGGCGTAGGATCTGGAACCAATTTGCTTCCATAATTCCCCAAATCACCTGTGAACCCAAACTTGGTAACTTCATTGCCATGGTGAATATGCAATACAGCAGAAGCCGCGCCTAGGATATGACCTGCGGGGAAAAACTCTACCGACAACTCTTCGTTTATACGATACAAGGTTCCAAAGGCCACCGTTTGGGTCATTTCAAGCATTTCCTCAATATTCTTGCGGGAATACAGCACCCCTGCGCCATCTGCCAATTTTACTTTTTTATTCCCCTTTTTTCCCTTGTTTCGTACCCTTTCCTTGGCAGCCGCTTCCATACGTTGTATGTTCAAACTGTCGCGCAACAGGTAATTGCTCAGCTCCAAGGTGGGTTCTGTGCACACAATTAAACCATCAAAACCCTGCTTAATCAGGTTAGGTACATTGCCACTGTGGTCAATGTGGGCATGGGTCAAAATCAATACATCTATATCCGCTGGGTTAAAAGGAAATTTCTGATTTCTAATTTCAAACTCGCTTCTCTTTTCGTAATCTAGGCCGCAGTCTATAAGTACATTGGTTCCGCCCGGCAACTGCAACAAATGCTTGCTGCCTGTCACCTGACGTGCTGCGCCCCAGCTTGTAAATTTCATGTTACAAAGGTACGGCTTTAAAAGCAGGGTGCAAGACCGTGAGCTTACAGAACGTTTGTTCTATTTAAAAAGGATTTGTACCCGCGCTTGTGTATAGGATGACGCAACGCCATATCCCACAGATATATTTCCCAATACAACACCAGGAAGCTGCGATATGCTCTGCTGTTGCCAAATATGCGCATTGCGGGTATTGATGAAATCATACAAGGGCTTTTCCAAGTTTTCAAGAATACATTCAATACTAACAGTACGTTCATTCGGTTTTTCATGAACATTTTCAGAAGTATAAACACTAAAGGTAGATTGCGTTCCGTTGAAGGTTGCATCCGAGAATAAAATCTCTGATGATGTGTAATTATTAAAATTATTTTGAATAAATGGCAGTGCAGATCCATCAATGTTAATGCGTCGCACACGCAGCACACTATCCGTCCTTTGTTGATTGGAGTTCAAGGTGTATTCGTAATAATATCTTAAGGCGTATATCCTGTAAAAATTGTCATCCAGTGCGCTATCTACAAATTGAATATCCATATTAAACGCGGGACCAATACCCGGAACCAGCAAGGTTTGCGTATCAATTTTCTTTATAGCAATACTACTCGGTATTCTGCCCCTAATTTGAAAATTATAACGGCCATCTGTCGCTGTAATTCGAAAACTATCACGTGGCTTAAATGCATTTCCTACCAATACATAGCGCCCGTTTCCTTGTGCCAATAAGTCGCCTTGCAATTGATTATTGCGGTACACCGAAATTACCGCCTCGTCATTATAGATAGAGTTGTCAGAAATAGAAAGCACCCTTCCCAAATCTGCACGCAGCACACTGTCAGGACGCATAAAAAAATGAAAGACCGGTTTAGGTTCTACTTGCGTTTCCGGATCCAACGGAATTTCCTTTACACAGGCTGTAATGGCTAGCAGGGCGAATAACAGTAGTATTGGATAACGCATTAGAATGATATTTTATAACTGACGGTGGGAAGTATGGGCAACAAACTGATTTGAGAAAGCACCCTTTCTCCATTTTTATCATAGGTAAGGTTCACATAAAACGCATTTCTGCGGTTGTATGCATTGAACAGCCCTACACTCCACAAGCGTGTATACGCAGGTCTTCTCCCAGAAGAGAATACATGTTTTTCAAAGTTAAACGCAATATCCAAGCGGTGGTTGTCGCGGGTACGCGTATTGTTTCGGTCGCCGTATATAAATATTTCTCGGTAGGGATCGCCGGGCGCAGGTGAGAGGTATCTGCCCACCGGAGTGGTTATGGCAAAGCCTGAATTAAAAGTCCAGGACAAAGAAAAATCTACCTTATCGTTAATTCGATATACACCTGCGATGTAAAGGTTATGGCGTCTGTCATACCTCGCGGGAAAGCGGTTCCCTTGGTTAAGTTCTTGGAATTGGCGCCAATTGTGCATCCAAGCATAGCTAATCCACCCTGTGAGCCTATCCTTTGTTTTTTCGAGCATAAATTCCCACCCATAAGCCTCACCACTGCCATCCGTTACTGCCTCTTCCCAATTTTGTGCGGAAGTTACATAACCTGCGTTTTCTTTATACTCCAATAAAAAATTCTGCTTTTTATAAAACACCTCAGTGCTCAATTGCCAAGAGCTTTTTCCGTAGGAGTAGCCCAGACTCAGTTGATCTGATTGCGATGGCTGATAGCGGGTTACAGAAGGCACCCAAATATCTGAGGGCAAACCCAAGGTAAGATTGGTGAGCAAATGGAAGAACTGCCTGTTTCTCATAATTCCGCCTTTGAGCCAAGAACGGTCGGAAAGGCGGTAGCGCATGGAAAGACGTGGCTCGGGAAGAATATAATACGCGCTTTTGCCAAAGCGGTAGGAAGAGATACGCAAGCCTCCTTGCAAAAACAAGCGCTGATTTATACTGCTATTCATTTCGGTAAACCCAAATACCTCAGGAGTAGAAACCCGTGGGTCATTGAATAAAAGTTCCGTTTCTATTCCTGAAATAGAACTGCGCAAGCTTCGGTCTCCAGGCACAAAACGGTGTTGCACCGCGCCGCCACCAAAATTCACTGAAATGGCATTGCTTACAGTATGGGTCAATAAAAACGAGGTTTCCAAATCGGCTATACCATTGGTGAGTTTGTACTCTGTGTTGTCATTGACCGGCGGCTTTTGCACATTGGTCAGTGTTTTATTGATACTGTAACGCTGAATGAAACTGTAATCATACCCTGTATAATGCATTTTCACAGTCAAGCCTGTTTTGGAACCTATGTAGTAATTCCATTTCAAGCTACCCACCACATTGCCCCAAGTAGAAAGCTGTTGTTTTCTTTCAGAAACTGCCGCCTCCGGACTCACAAATTCATTCTTTTCATCAATACCACCGATGTCTCTGCCGGTATAAAACGATGCAGTTAAGCGGCTTCTGTTGCTAAATCTGTGTGTAATCCTGGCATTCACATCCCAGAAATAGTAGACATTGTTGCCTAGAGAATCTCCTTTAAGAAAAAGCCTTGAAACGGGTCCCGCTAAAAAGTCTAAGTACGACCTGCGGTATGCCAAAGTAAACGTGGTTCTATTTTTAATCAAAGGCCCTTCTAAAAACACCTTACTCGCCAAAATACCAATACTTAAAGTCCCTTTCAATCTGTACGCATTGCCCTCCTTGGATTGCACTGAAACCACAGAGGATAAGCGTCCACCATAGCGGCTGGGGAAAGACCCTTTTAAGAGGCTGGCAGATTTTATGGCGTCCTCATTAAAAATACTAAAAATCCCATAGAGGTGATAGGAATTGAATACTGGCACGTCATCGAGCAACACCAAGTTTTGATCAGAGGCACCGCCGCGGATATACATGCCCAGCATGCCTTCACTGCCGCCTACTACACCTGGGTAAAGACTCATTACACGGATTACATCGGGTTCACCGAGCAAATGAGGAAGCTGTCGCAAGCGTTTTCGGGTAACTTGGTAATGGTCAGAATGGCCGTTTTGCACGGCGCCTGATTCTGGCGCAGCCAATACGATGGCCCCGGGCATGACAGCACTCACTGGGACCAACTGAAAGTTTACAAAGTAATCGCGGTCTCCAAAAATAGTATCAGCATAGGTTTCGAAACCGGGGTATTTTACAAATACCACATTGGTGTCTTTAGTAAGAATCATGCTAAAATACCCTGCATCTGTGGTATAATGTGATTCGACACCCCCGTTTAAGGTGATTTCTGCATTGCCAAGGTACTCGCCGCTTTGCAGCACCATTACCCTTCCTGAGAGCAAGAAGGTTTTCTTTGGTACAAGGGGAATACGCTTTTTAAGAATGAGTGCTTGATTGGCATAGAGATATTCCAAGCCATTCTGCGCTAAAAAATCAGCCAAGGCTACCTTGGCTTTCACATTTTTATACCGAATCTGATAGCGCTTTTTGCCTGGAATTAGGCTTGCATCATATTGCATTGGCAGGCCAATACGCTGTTCAAACCCCTCAATAACTTGTGAAAAAGTAAGGTTATCCTCCTCAAAGGAGAGGCTCGTATTCAAGCCTACTGTTTGCGCCATAGTCATGGGTTGGCAGAGTGCAAAAAAAAGCACCGCTAAGAATCCGCCTATCCGAGTTCCACCCATAACAGTCTGTAAATGTAACAAAATGCGGGTTTAAGAAAAAACCCATCCGATGGATGGGCTTCTTTTTTGTTAGAAATTTATTTCTGGGTATCGGCGTAATCAAACACCTTTTTCAAAATTTGGGTGGTACGCTTCACTGGATTCTCGCGAATGGCGTTTTCCTCTTTTTCTATCTCAGTAAATAAGCCATAAGTAGCCCTTTCGGTAACATATTGGGTAAGATCAGGATTGATATCAGAGCTTAGGCCCAACAGCGCTTTATTCTTATTGATTGTGTTCACCACAGGTTCCCAATACTTGCTAATCTCTACCTCATCTAAAGCTGCCTTGATGGTTGGTTTGAAGGCATTGTGAAGGGCCGACGTAGTGGTATTGCGAAGGTAGGTAGTAGCTGAACCATTGCCCCCCTTTAAAATGCCCATTGCATCGGCAAAAGACATACCCATCACTGCGTCCTTGAAAATCGGCATCGCCTTGCCCATTGCGTTTTCCGCACCGTCGTTCATTGCCTGAATACACTTGTCGAGTTGTCCACCAATGAGTGCATTCAACACCATAGAGTTGCGAATTTTTGACTCTACATTTTTAACCTCTGGTGGCAATAAGATTTTTAAGGCTGTATTGCTAAAAAAGGCACCTCGCTTGTTGAGGTTGCCTGTACCGGTGCTTACCCCATTAACCAAGGCTTCTTTCAAACCTTTTACAACCTCGTCGTTGGTGGGCACAAGAGATGCATTGGCTGCAATTTGACCAGCCTGTATTAAAACATCACAAGAAGAAAGCACAAGCGCCATAGTGACACCCAAAATCCAGGTCTTACTCATAGTTATCAAGCCTTAGGCAAAAACAATGCCATTCAACTGAAGAAAGAAGTCAAAATGCTACTTGAAAAACATACAAACTCGAAATCCGTAACTTTGCGCTTTCTATGTACGAATTTCACGGAGACAAGCAATACTATTTCAACATGACACGTCAGGTGACAGAAGCCTATATACTTCCGTTTCTGACACCGCACTTGGAACAAGGCAAGGTGCTCGATATCTTGGAAATAGGCTGCGGGGAAGCAGGGGTCTTGCAAGCATTTACCCAGCTCGGACATAGAGCAGTGGGTATAGAGTTAGAGGAAAGCAGAACCGAATTGGCCCGTGGATTCATGGCAGCCGAATTGGCCGCAGGTCAGGTGCGTTTCTTGAACAAAGATGTGTACGATGTTGACGTAGAGAAAGACATCGGAAACCAATTTGATTTGGTGATTCTGAAAGATGTTATCGAGCATATTCCAAAGCAACAGTTGTTCATACCGCAGCTGCACAAGTTCCTAAAGCCGGGCGGCATGGTGTTTTATGCGTTCCCACCTTGGCAAATGCCCTATGGCGGTCACCAGCAGATTCTGCCGGGTAAATTGGCCTCACGCATGCCGTATTACCACTTGCTCCCTGGATTTTTATATCCCTTAGCATTAAAGCTATTTGGGGTAAATGCCAGCGGCATACATACCATGCGCGACATCAAAAGCACGGGCATTAGTATTGAGAGGTTCTTGAAAATCAATAGAACCAGCGGTTTCGCAGTGGAAAAGAGGGATTATTACTTGTTCAATCCGATATACAAATACAAATTTGGAATCGAGCCCCGTAAGCAATCCAAAATCATTAGTTCTATCCCTTGGTTTCGCAATTTCTTGACCATGGGGGTTTATTTTTTAATGAAACCCACAAAATAATCCAGCAATTTTAGCGTTTTAATACTCCGGTGGACCGCAAGAATGCAGAAAACCGCTATATTTGCAATTCAGCAGGATATGAAATCTGTGAAAATCTTTATCGCATTGTTGCTCGCAGTAGCCAGCATCTCGCAGGTAGAAGCCCAAAAAAGAAGGTTTAAAGGCAAACCTATCGAATTCGGTGTAACTATTGGCGCAGCCAACTACATGGGGGATTTAGCCAAATTGGTAGCATTAAATGAAACCCAGCCTATGGGTGGACTTATTTGCCGTTTTAACTATTCGGATTTCATTACCTTGAGAGGTACTGCCGTATACAGTCGTCTTTCTGGTAGAGATGACAACTACAGCGATGACGCCTTTAGATCTAGAAGGAATTTGAGCTTCCGCACTCCTTTGGTGGAGTTCAGCGGTACTATTGAGTACAATATTTTTGGTTTCGGAGAAACCACACGTGCAACCCCAGGGTCTCCTTTCTTGTTCGCAGGATTGGGAGTGTTTAAATTCAACCCTAAGGCACAGTTTACCTACAATAGCAGTCCCGATTTGGCCAATGACAATACCGGCGCTACTCCGGTGCACCATCCAGACTTGGCTAAGTTCGATGGCCAATGGGTAGAATTACAACCCCTTGGAACTGAAGGACAAGAAACCACGAAGTTCAATGACCGCAAGCGCTATGCGCTTACCCAAGTGTCAATTCCCTTAGGGATTGGTTACAAAAAACAATTCGACGATTTTTGGGCTTGGGGCATAGAATTGGGTGTTCGCAAGACATTTACCGACTACATCGATGATGTAAGTTTGGATTATGTTGACGAGCAAATTGTAGAAGGTAATAATGGACGATTGGCCTCTGCTATGCGTGACCGCGCTGCAGAAAAAGGCTACCAAGATTTTGATAACGGTATGTCTCGGGGTACTTCTAAATCCAGCGATTGGTATATGTTTCTAAACTTTACTCTTACACGCAAACTAATTGGCGGTAAGCAGGTTTGCTTCCAATTTTAAACAACACATACGCTACAGCCTTTAGGCTTTGTTTTCTTGTGCTCTTGAGCACGAGCAGCGCAGTTCATGCCCAAAAATTCTTTAACGGCCGCCATGAAATGGGCTGGGTGGCTGGAGCTAGTAATTACCATGGCGATATTACCCAAGGAATGACTACCAAGAATTTTCGTCCTATGGGAGGCATGTACTACAAATACCAATTTTCCGGATTCTTTTCCTACCGCTTGCAGGCTGCCTATATGCAAATCAGAGGCACTGATGACGGAAGCCCTTCCTACGACACCAGGAATTTATCATTTCAAACCCCGATATATGAGCTTTCAAATATTTTTGAGTTCAACTTTCAGCCCTTCGGTTTGAACTATGAAGACAAACCCTTTACCCCCTACTTTTTCTCAGGTTTAAACGGTTTCTTCTTTGACCCCAGTCGCCTTGAAAATGAAGATATAAAGTTGCGCAACCTTAAGACAGAAGGGCAGCGCAAAAGCTATAGCTTATTCCAAACAGCGGTTCCCATTGGTTTTGGTTTCAAATTCATGAGCAAGGCAAAGAAGAACCAAGGGGTGTGGATTTTGGCACTAGAAGGTTGCTGGAGAAAGACTTTTACTGATTATTTAGATGATGTGAATGCGGATTATGCCGATTACCAGAGCATGGTAGACAGACAAAATTCAGGCGGTGCGCAATACGGACATGCACAGACACTCAATGGAGATCAACCCTATTCCAAAGGCACCATGCGCGGTGATACCCATCTGAAAGATTGGTATTACAGCTTCAATTTTACCCTAGCTTTTCGATTTCCGGGCCGGGCTTGCGCCAATTTGTAAATTAAAATCGGTGCATGGCTCGAATTTTACGGCAAACATGCGTGTTTTCATGAGTTTCCTTTGTTAATTTGCACCCTTATTTCGTGAAGTCTAAAAACCCATCAGAAGCCTTGTCCCAAATACGCATGGACCGCATTCCGGAACATGTAGCTATTATCATGGACGGAAATGGAAGATGGGCCAAGAGCAAAGGCCATATGCGGCTCTTTGGGCACCGTCACGGAGTGAAAACTGTGCGTGAGGTTATTGAGGCCGCCACAGAGTTAGGGGTTAAGTACCTCACCTTGTAC
Source organism: Flavobacteriales bacterium (assembly GCA_040376005.1). GTDB lineage: Bacteria > Bacteroidota > Bacteroidia > NS11-12g > UBA955 > JAGXTF01. The sequence goes on along the minus strand of JBEIRK010000072.1, from coordinate 5,367 downwards.
ACCTTTTCAAACGAGAACTGGAACCGTCCAGAATCTGAAATTAACGGACTTATGGAGCTGCTGGTAGATACCATTAAGGATGAAACTCCAACCCTGCTCGAAAAACAGATTCGCCTTCGTTCAATTGGAAAAGTGTCTCAATTGCCGGAAAAATGTAACAAACAACTCAGCGAAACCGTAGAAGCTACTAAAGACGGATCTCGCATGACATTGATACTTGCCTTGAGCTACAGCGGACGCTGGGATATATTGGAAGCTGTGAAAAAAATTGCAACTGATGTAAAAGAGGGAACCCTCGCACCTGAGAATATTCAGGAAAGCACCCTAAGCGCAGCCCTCAATACAGGCGATTTCCCTGACCCAGACCTGTTGATTCGGACCAGCGGAGAGCAGAGAATCAGTAATTTTCTTCTTTGGGAATTGGCCTATTCCGAAATACACTTTTCCCAAGTCCTTTGGCCCGACTTCTCACGCGAGGATTTCTATCACGCCATTCTCGATTACCAAAGCAGAGAAAGACGCTTTGGAAAAACCAGTGATCAACTATTGGTACATTCATGAAAAAATCAGGCTTACTCATTTTCTTACTTTTTGTTTGCACATGGCTTTCAGCCCAAACCTATTATATCGACAGCAATAGAGCTTACACCCTATTTGAGTATAACTTCATTGAACCCTCAGAATACACCATCAAGAGTATTCAAGTAGAAGAAGCTACCAATAGGCCCATTCCTCGAGGCTTAGTAGTATTGTATTCAGGCTTATCTATTGGTCAGAAAATTACTATTCCAGGAAGCGCAATACCCGCAGCCATTGAAAACCTCTGGAAACAAGAATATTTCTCGGATGTGCAGGTGTACATTAAAGAACTTGATACCCTCGGCGGAATTGTAGTGAACTTCGTTGTGCGCGAGCAACCCCGCTTGGAAAAATACAAGTTTATTGGCGTTACCCAATCACAAGCCAAGAGTCTTAAAGAAGAAATTGACCTGAAACGCGGTAAATACATTACCCCAAATCTGCTGAACCGAACCCGCAGTCAGCTGCTGGCCTATTTTCACGATAAAGGATACTATGACTGTAAGGTAGATGTGCAGCGCCTGCCAGCCTATAACAATGATTCATTGCAAACCCGCAAGGAAAATTACGAAGTCTTTCACATTGTCATTGACAAAGGGGAAAAGGTAAAAGTTCAAGACTTTGTTTTTGTAGGAAATGGTGGCCTTACGGATAAAGACTTGCGCAGAAGTATTAAGAAAATTAAGCGCAGGTATCACAAAATCAACATTTTCGCCTCAAGTAAATTCATTGAAACCAAGTTTGAAGAAGAGAAAGAAAATATTCTGAAGAAATACCAAGCCCGTGGCTTCCGCGATGCCCGCATCCTAAAAGACAGCGTGGCCAACGTAGGCAAGGGTCGTATTTTTGTGTATCTCACTGTATACGAAGGCAATAAGTACTACTTTAGAAACATTTCTTGGAAAGGGAATATTAAATACCGCACCTCACTGCTGGACACACTACTCTCTATCAAGAAGGGCGATGTGTTTAACCAAGATTTGCTCAATGAAAAGCTTTTCGCAAACCCATCAGGCTTTGATGTACAAAGCTTGTATATGGACGATGGATACTTGTTTTTCAACATGACACCCGTGGAAGTAGGTGTGTTCAACGACAGTATTGATTTAGAAATTCGTATTTCTGAAGGTCCGCAAGCGAAAATTGGAAAAGTTAGTTGGACAGGCAATACCAAAACCAATGACCGGGTTATTGTGCGAGAGATTCGCACCCGTCCTGGAGATATTTTTAGCCGCGCAGAAATTCAGCGTACCATGCGTGATTTGGCAGCCTTAGGTCTTTTTGACCCCGCCACGATGAACGTAAATCCGAAGCCAAATCCTGCTGAAGGTACGGTAGATATTGAATACCTACTCACTGAGAAGCCTAGCGATCAAATCGAACTAAGCGGTGGCTGGGGTGGCAATGGATTCTCCGCAACACCTACCTTGCTAGGAACCGCTGGGGTTGTATTAAACAACTTTAGCACACGCAAACTATTCAAACCCAAGAGCTGGAATCCAGTACCAACAGGCGACGGCCAAAAACTCTCGCTACGAGCCCAAAGTAACGGGTCTAACTATCAGGGATATACCTTCTCATTTACCGAACCTTGGCTGGGCGGTAATAAGCCCAACTCCTTCTCTGTATCGCTGTTCCATACAGTGAATAGCTTTGATTTCAAACAACGCACCGATCCAGGTCGCCAAGTATTCTTCAATACTGGTGTAAATCTTTCCTTAGGTAAGCGTTTGAAATGGCCTGATGACTTCTTTAGTCTGCAATATTCCATTGGTTTCCAGCAGTACAAATTTCAAAACCTGAACGCCGGTATCTATAGCTTCCCTTCAGGTTTCAATGGCTCTTCGTACAATGCTTCCTTTAACTTAGTCTTAGCTAGAACTTCCATCAGTGATCCGATTTACCCTACTTCGGGTAGTTCGTTTACCTTCTCTTTCCAGGGAACACCTCCATACAGCTTGCTCAACAATAAGGATTACAGTGGGCTAACTGTGAATGAAAAGTATAAGTGGGCTGAGTTTTACAAATGGAAATTAGATGCTGAATGGCACACCACCCTATGGAAAAAGTTGGTACTTACTACCAAAGCGCGTTTTGGATTCCTAGGCTATTATAATCCCAAATTGGGCTTAACCTTCTTTGAAAGATTCCAAGTAGGGGGTGCTGGCTTGTTCGGCTTTAATATTGCAGCTACCGAAATCATCAGCCAACGTGGCTACGACAACTATACAATTTCACAAACTGCGATGGGTACAGATGCAGGTGCGCCTATTTTCAATAAATTTACCGCAGAACTGCGCTACGCAGTTACCCAAAGCCAAACAGCAACTGTGTATGGTTTGGTATTTGCTGAAGCGGGTGATGCATGGCAGAATGTATCCAAATACAATCCTTTCCAATTGAAACGCGCTGCAGGTGCAGGTGTGCGTTTGTTTATGCCTATGTTTGGGCTTATCGGTTTGGATTGGGCTTATGGCTTCGATTACAAAAATGTACCGCGAAGCGGCAAGCCCGGACAGATTCACTTCTTCATAGGACAGCAGTTCTAAGCACAATACCCTGCGCTTAATCTTATCGCTGTATCAATTGTAAGTTACATTAGAGTAAGTTACGTTCCTTTAATACCGCTTCTAACTCTTTGTTATTGTTCGGGGTTTTAACCAATTTGTAAATTAAAAATACAGGTATCAAAATAGGGAATAGAATTCCAAAGCGTTTTTCGGATGATAGAAGCCATGAAACCACCCCGAAAATCAGTATTCCTGAGAGAAAACCAATGGATAAGGAATACCAGAGCTTAGATTTCATCATTTTTTTCTTCTGTTCTAATAATGCTTCGTCGGTAAGTTTGTAAAGATCGTTTTTGTCCATTTTTGTGTTTTTTTAAGAAAGAGCCAGAAACCGCATTAACCCATAATATACACCAAACCCGCAAAGGCCACGCTGACACCTATCATGGTTAAACCATACAACATGAAGTAATTGTGTCCGTAAATGAAGGTATATAGCATACTCATTAAACATAGTGCAGAACCGATACCCAATAAGATCATCCCTGTATTTCGATCCTTGGCGCGTTTCTCTTTTTTCACCAAACTACAAATAGCCACTGCGTCTTCAGCAGCCATACCTGCCTCTGTTAATTTCTGTTGCATGGTGTCCAAATCCATGCCGTTGGCAAGCCATTCCCTTGCATTATCGGTCCAATTCTGATGCATAGTTGTGTTTCAAATTTGCAAAAAAGGAGAATGAAACCATATAACAAGCGTTAGCCTGCAATTTGTATTGATTGCAAATAAGAAATAAGCGAAAAATGAAAAACGCTAGCTTTAGAAATCGAATTGTATACCTTGGGCCAAGGGCAGCGATTTACCATAGTTAATGGTATTGGTTTGACGGCGCATGTAGGCTTTCCACGAATCACTGCCACTTTCACGACCTCCGCCAGTTTCCTTCTCTCCACCAAAAGCGCCACCAATCTCAGCACCACTGGTGCCTATATTCACATTGGCAATGCCACAATCACTTCCTGCATGGCTTAAGAAATACTCAGCCTCTTGAAGGTTATTGGTAAATATGGCACTGCTCAGTCCCTGTTTTACATCATTTTGCATAGCCACCGCTTCTTCTAATGACTCATACTTCATGAGGTATAGAATCGGTGCAAACGTTTCCTTCTGAACAATGTTAAAGTGGTTTGCCGCTTCGATAATAGCGGGTTGCACGTAACAGCCGCTTTCGTAGCCTTTGCCATCCATAACCTTACCGCCACATAGCAGTTTCCCGCCTTCTTTTTTGGCCTGTTCTATGGCATGGGTATAGGCTTCAACAGCGTCTTTGTCAATCAAGGGACCCACGTGGTTTTTCTCATCCAAAGGATTTCCCACACGGATTTGCCCATAGGCTTCTACTAATTTTTTCTTAAAGCTATTGTAGATACCCTTGTGAACTATCAGCCTGCGGGTAGTTGTACAACGCTGTCCAGCGGTGCCAACAGCCCCAAAAACAACAGCTCGAAGTGCCAATTCTAGATTTGCTTGATCGGAAACGATGATGGCGTTATTGCCACCCAGTTCGAGCAATGATTTGCCCATGCGCGAAGCTACAAGTTCACCTACACGTTTGCCCATGCGCGTGCTACCCGTGGCAGAGATTAACGCAATACGGCTATCCAAAGCCATCATTTCACCGATTTCTTTATCGCCTTGCACAATGCTGAATAAGCCCTCGGGCAACTTATTCTCAAGCAATACTTGTTTTATAATATTCTGAACAGCAACGGCACTTGCAGGGGTTTTTTCGCTGGGCTTCCATACGCTGGCATTTCCGCAAACTGCCGCAATCATGGCATTCCAACTCCACACCGCTACTGGGAAATTGAAGGCCGAAATAATGCCTACAACACCTAGAGGATGGTACTGCTCAAACATGCGGTGCTCGGGACGTTCGCTTTGAATTTGCAAGCCATAGAGCTGGCGACTTAGCCCAACCGCAAAATCGCAGATATCAATCATCTCTTGAACCTCGCCATAACCTTCTTGCAAACTTTTACCCATTTCATAGGAAACCAAGGCACCCAGGTTCTTTTTTTGTTCTCTTAAGGCATTGCCTATTTGGCGCACCACCTCACCGCGCTGTGGCGCTGGTACTTTAGCCCAATGCTCAGCCGCAGAAACAGCGCGTTTCATTACAGCCTCATATTCTGTAGCACCCGCATAAATGACAGTAGCAAGTTGCTTGCCATCTACAGGACTGATAATGTTGCGGTGTTGAGATCCCAATGCAGAT
>JBEIRK010000108.1:0-8487 GCA_040376005.1 Flavobacteriales bacterium | reverse complement strand
GGCTGTGGTGTGAATGCGGGCAGTGATCCTGAGGTTGAATGGCAGGAAACTGAAGCTAAGTTGCAGATAATGAAAGCGATAATCTAGATTTAGACTGCTTTCTAAACAAGACGAATACACTTACTCTTTGGGTTTATCCAATTCCGGCGCATCGGGCTGGCCAGGATCGTTTGGCTTCGGCGCGGATTGTGGTCCCTTAGGTTTGGCACCTTGGCCAAAATCATAATTGTCTAGTGCATCCCGAACCCAAAAACCTTGTTTGGTCCATTTGTAATAGTCCAAATCACCGCTGGGGATGTAGTAGTAGAAGTCATTTACCGCTTCGGGAAATGCAGGGCCCAGTTTGTCTAAAACCACAATTTTACGGTCGGCTTCATAGCGCAACAACATGGTGCTTTGGTTGTGAAACTCGTAAATGCCACGGCAGGAAGGTTTTAAGTCATAGCTGCCTTCTTTGAAAATTTCCTTTCCAAAGACGGGGTTCCCTTTGTCAAACCACAACACATCCATCACTTTTTTGTTGCTATTGGCTGTGGCACCGTCATACCCCATAAGTAGGAAACACTTTTTCTTTTTATCCTTAAAAGGAAAAACCGCATAGTACAAGGCGCCCATCCATTCGGTAGTTTCCAGTTCTTTGTCTGCAAGGTCTTTATTGCTGCGAAACACCGTGTCGAGCAAGGGGTAAACAGTATTTTCTTTTCCGTCGCGCGCTTGCAGGTAGCCAAATTTCAGGTGATTCCCATTTTGCAGGATAAGGTTGTATGTAAATAACCTGAACTTTCCATCAGGCACATCTTGTATGGATACAGATTTGCTGCGGAAGCTGTCAAAAGGATAATAATAGCTAGAAGGGGTGTTGAGTAGGGTGTCGAGCAGGCGGTATACTTTCCAGGCAGTAGAGGTTCTCAGGCTGTCTCCCTCGCCACTGATAAAGTGCATGAGCTCAGGACTGATGCGTTTTTCAGCGACTTCGATTTCATAAAAACCTGTGGTGTCCCGCTTGGCAGCCCGGCTATAGTTATGGAGCAAACAAAGGGATAGGAATAGGAAAACAACTCTCATTGCTCAGAATAACCCAAAAACTGGGCCTTTTATTGTGCGATGTTCTCAATAACCATGGCGCTGGCACCACCGCCACCATTGCAAATGCCTGCGGCACCGAGCTTGGCGTTGTTTTGCTTCAACACATGGATAAGGGTAACCAAAATACGCGCACCAGAAGCTCCCAATGGGTGTCCAAGGGCTACTGCACCTCCATTCACATTCACGCGATCAGCAGAAAGGCCTAGGATTTTATTGTTGGCCAAGCCAACAACGGCGAAGGCTTCGTTGAGTTCGTAGTAGTCGATTTGGTCAAGGCTTACTCCAGCGCGCTGCGCAGCAATAGGAAGGGCCTTGCTTGGGCTGGTTGTAAACCATTCTGGTGCTTGTTCTGCATCCGCAAAGCCTGAAATTTTAGCAAGTGGTTTCAAGCCCAATGCTTCCATTTTGCTCTTGCTCATAAGCAATAACACGGCTGCGCCATCGTTCATGGTGCTGGCGTTTGCAGCGGTAACCGTGCCATCTTTTTGAAATACAGGTCTTAATTCCGGTATTTTCTCAAACTTCACGTTGGTATATTCTTCGTCACGGGCAAACATTACAGGTTCGCCTTTTTTCGAAGGGATAGCAACCGGTACGATTTCATCGTTGAATTTGCCGGCATCCCAAGCTGCTGCGGCGCGTTTGTAGCTTTCTATAGCGAAATTGTCTTGGTCTTCGCGCGTGATACCATATTCTTTGGCGCAGAGCTCAGCGCAAGTGCCCATAAGCGCATTGCTGTATACGTCGGTAAGGCCATCATGCTGCAAGCCGTCGAGCATGGTGATATTGCCATACTTGTGACCCGCGCGGCTACCTGTGAGGTAGTGAGGCACCTGACTCATGTTTTCCATACCACCGGCAATTACCACATCATTGTGTCCTAGCATTATGGATTGTGCACCTAAGGCAACAGATTTCATGCCACTGGCGCATACTTTATTGATGGTAGTGCAAGGAACGGTATCTGGAATACCTGCAAATTTCGCAGCTTGGCGGGCCGGTGCCTGACCAAGACCTGCTTGTAACACGCTACCCATAAATACTTCATTTACTTCAGATGGCTGAACACCGGCTTTTTCCAAAGCACCTTTAATGGCGGTTGCGCCGAGTGTGGTTGCCCCAACAGAGGAGAGTGAGCCGTTGAAACTTCCCATAGGAGTGCGCACGGCAGCGATTACATATACGTCTTGCATGGTATAAAACTGAGTGCAAAAGTAACCATTCTGGGTCAGAATTTCAGCGATTTTGTGCGGGTTCCAGCAAACAAATTCGCCAAAAAGAGGGTTATTTATTCCAAAGACTGCCAAGCGATTTGGAATTGCAATGGCATTTGAAAAGAGTCTATCAAGAAAATATTTTAAGTTTGCATTCCCATGGCAGCCCACGCGCTACATATTTTTCCTCTGCCTCTGGTGGTATTTGAGTTTGAAAAAATTCATTTACACATCTTTGAACCGCGTTACAAGCGCTTGGTGCATGATTGCGTGGCAACGGATTTGAGTTTCGGTATCCCCTTTTATTACAAAAACAAGATGTATGGAACGGGTGCGGAAGTGCGCATTGCAGAAATTGTAAAAACCTACGAAAGCGGGGAAATGGATATTGTGTGCCAAGCCGGGTCGCGTTTTGAACTGCTAGAACACTTTCCCTCTGCCGATGTAAACCAAGCAGGAACCGCATTGGTAAATTTTTTACCCTACATTCAGGACGAGGAGAAAGAATTGGATTTGAGAATTTATGATTTGTTGGCAGAACTATACCGGCATTCAGAAATTCATGCTCCTGCAGGTTTTGAAGAAGGAGCAGCTATGCTGCAATTTGCCCATAAATGTGGTTTAAGTCCAGAACAAGAATATGAAATGTCTTGTTTGCAATCTGCGGCTGAAAGACAATTGTATATGCTCAGCCATTTGAAAGAATTGGTAGCAGTGGCCTCAGAAATAGATCGGATGAAAAAACTCATTCGCCTCAATGGCCATTTTAAAAAATTACCCCAACAATTTTGATTCTTATACTTGAAAGTTCGGCTTCTTGGTGCAGTGTTTCATTAGCAGACCTGCAAGGAAATAGCATAGAATTTTTGTTGGAAAAAGTATCTAATTCTCACGCTGAAAAATTGCCTGTTTTTGCGCATCAAATCTTGTCGAAATACGGGGAAGAAGTACGTGCCGTTGCCGTGTCATCCGGACCGGGAAGCTACACGGGATTGCGCATTGGCAGTAGTTTGGCTAAGGGGATTTGTTATGCAAAAAATATTCCACTTATTTCCGTAAGTGCACTGCGTGGAATGGCGCATCAACTGCAAAAAAGTATTGCTGCGGATGATGTAATCATTTCACACTTAGATGCAAGGCGCGATGAAGTATATATGCAACTTTTTCATGCCAATGGCACAGAAATAACGCAGGTGCGGCCTTGTATTTTAACCCATGGAATTTTTGATTCATATCTTCAAAATACCGTTCATATTGTAGGGGATTGTCCTTCAAAGTTTGCTGAGTTGTGTGCCTTTCCAGGGCCTGTTGTGTATCATGAGTGTATGCCTCAAAGTGATTTTCTTGCAGCAGAAGCTGCAGAAAAATATGCGAAAAAAGATTTTGAAAGTACGGCGTATTTTGAACCAAAATATCTCAAAGAATACCAGCCGGGTGCACATAAAAAATTCACAGTATGAGAATTTTGTTGCTGGATAATTTGGATAGTTTTACCTTTAATTTACATCATTATTTAGAGGTGGAAGGCGCGGAGGTAACCGTGATGCGCAACAATGCAACACATATTCCAGATGCCACGACATACGATGGTGTGGTGCTATCACCTGGACCATGCACTCCGCATGAAGCGGGATTTCTCATGCCATTTGTGGAGCAATATTGTGGTAAAGTTCCTTTGTTGGGCGTATGCTTGGGCATGCAGGCTTTGGGTTTACATTATGGGTGGAATTTAATAAAAGCGCGCGAACCCAGACATGGAAAACCCAGTTGGATAGAGCACAATGGCACCGGAATATTTCAAGATTTGCCACAACAATTGCAAGTGGGGCGCTATCATTCATTGATCATTCAGCCTCAAGAATCTGTGCAATCTGATTTACAAATTGATGCTACTTGTGAAGGGGAAATTATGGGCGTTTCATGTCCTGCACAACAGGTGTGGGCGGTGCAATTTCACCCAGAGAGTATTCTTACCCCACAGGGTCATAAAATGATGGCAAATTGGCTGTCGTTGTGCGCGCAATCACAATTGTGATTGCAGCTTCAAAATGGTTTGCTCAATAGCCTTTGCGTCATAACCACATTGTGCGTAGAGAATGTCATTTTCTCCGTGCGTAATAAACTGATCTGGAATGCCCAAATGGGTTGTGCGTATGTGTGGCAAATTGGGTTTAATTATCGCACTTAAATACTGGCCAAAACCGCCTAGTATGCTTCCATCTTCTACGGTAATTATATGCGAATATTGGGATGCAATGTGCAGGAGGTGTTCCATATCCAGGGGTTTAATTATCGGGAAATGAAAATGTGCGGCGCCGTGTAAGCTTGTATTTTTGGAAAGTACCGTTCCTTGACCGGTCGAAAAAACTGCAATGTTGGCGCCTTCAGAAATACAGAATGATTGTCCGGGTATTTGCGGTAATTCCAATTCAAAATCAGGAATTTCACCTTTAGGGTAGCGAATGGCCAATGGGCCTTGAGCATGGTATCCCATTTCAAGTAGTGCAGCAAGTTCTGATGCGGTTGCAGGAGCTGCAATCGTCATGTTGGGAATGGGTAGCAGGTATGAAATGTCGAATGCGCCATGGTGGGTGGGTCCATCTTCTCCAACCAAACCAGCGCGGTCAACACAGAATACAACGGGGATGTTTTGCAGCGCAACATCATGTATCAGCTGGTCATATCCACGCTGTAGAAAAGTAGAATATATGTTCAAAAAAGGTCGTGTGCCTGCTAAGGCTAATCCTGATGAAAATGTAACTGCGTGTTGTTCTGCAATACCCACATCAAAGAATTGATTTGGAAATGCATCCATGGCTTTTACCATGCCACTGCCACTGGGCATGGCAGGTGTAATACCCGTGAAGTTTGGATATTTTTCTGCCATAGCGAACATGGCCTTTCCGAAAACATCTTGCCATTTTGGGCGACGAGGAATTTCGTCAGAAATTTTTACATATTTTGAGGTGCTATGGAATCGGGTTTGTTCATTTTCAGCGGGTGCGTAGCCTTTTCCTTTTACGGTTCGGATATGGAGAATTCTAGGTCCTGTTTGTGCTTTTAGTTCGGTGAGGCTATGAATAAGTGCAGGTAGATCATGTCCGTCAATGGGTCCGTGGTAGGGGATATCCAAATTTTCGAAAAGATTCGGATGTATGTTTTCGATGGTTTGTAAATGCCTGTCAATGGCACCGGTGCTGGGGTCAATACCGATATGATTGTCATTAATAATGGTGAGTATATTTGCGTTTGAGGTTGCCAAATTATTGAGGGCTTCAAAGCTCATTCCACCGGTAAGGGCTCCATCACCTACCACTGCAATTGCACAATGATTTATATGGTTTAATTTAAAACCTGCGGCAATTCCCAATGCAGCGGAAATAGCAGTGCTGCTGTGGCCTGTGCCGAAGGCATCATGTATATTTTCTTCTAATTTAGGGAAGCCGGAAATGCCTTCAAAGTTTCTAATATTTTGAATTTCTTCAGCGCGACCTGTAAGTATTTTATGTGGGTATGACTGATGGCCTACATCCCAAATAATGCGGTCGGACGGGCTGTTGAAGACATAATGCAGTGCCACAGTGAGTTCTACAACACCCAAATTGGCTGCAAAATGTCCACCATTTGACAATATGGTTTCAATGAGATATGTCCGTATTTTTTCACAAAGCAATATCAGCTCATCTGCTTGCATGGCTTTGAGTGAATAAAGGTCCGGAAATTGTTTAGAAGTCAATGCTGCGAAATTAGAAAAATAGGAGTGTGAATGTTAGAAAACTTTATTCAGAAAGTTTCTAAGCGTGAGTGATATATTTTTAGTATACATTCTAAATAATAGATATACAGTAATATAGGATATTTTAATGCGCAGAAAAAATCGGAAATATTTTAAAATGTTCTTAAAAAGTGCGCAAATTATTAGACAGAAGGAAATAGAATGTTTTATTATTTAAAATTAATACCGAAAATTGCAGTGTCAAATAATAATTACTATGCCACGCAAACCAAAAGCAAGTGCACCTAAAGCAGCAGCTAAACCTGCAGCGGTAGCAGCACCAAAAAAAAGAGGAAGAAAACCCGGTTCAAAGAATAAAACAACTGGAGTAAAAAGAGGTCGTAAGCCAAAACAATCTACAGTTTTTGATTCATTATTGTCTGAAGTAGCAGCATTGACAAAAGCGGTAAACAAAGCGAAAGCTGCGAACCAACGTGCAGTGGAAAAAATAGAAGCAAAAGCAGAAGATAGAATTGCAAAAGTAAAAGAACGTGCTGAGAAGAAAATTGCGAAAGTAAAAGAAGCAGCCAAAGCCAAGCGCAGAGGCCGTGGTCCAGGCAGACCTCGTAAGCCAGGTCCAAAGAAAACAGCACGCAAACCAGGTCGTCCAGCGAAGGGTGCGAGTAAGCGCAGAGGCCGTCCAGTAGGCGCAAAGAACAAGCCAAAAGCAGCGGTTAAACCTGCGGTTAAAGCGCTTGTAAAAGCAACAGCTAAGCCAGCTGCAAAGCCAGCAGTTAAGAAAGCAGCTGCGAAACCAGTTGCTAAGAAGGCGGCAGCAAAGCCAGCAGCGAAAAAGGCTGTAGTAAAGAAGCCAGTAGTTAAGAAAGCAGCGGCTCCTAAAAAAGCAGCAGCAAAGCCCGCAGCGAAAAAAGCTGTAGCAAAGAAGCCAGTTGCGGAAAAAGCAGCAGCTAAAAAAGCAGCCCCAAAGGCAGCCCCTAAGGCAGCTCCTAAAAAAGCAGTAGCAAAAAAAGCAGTAGCAAAAAAAGCAGCGGCTCCTAAAAAAGCAGTAGCAAAACCCTTAGCGAAAAAAGCAGCTCCAAAAAAGGCAGCGCCTAAAGCAGCGAAACCAGCAGCGCCAGCAGCATCAGCTGCTCCTGCATCTGAAGATAAAAAGGATTAATTCTTTTTGCCTATATTGTTGAAAGGAGGGTTTATCCCTCCTTTTTTATTGCTATAAATCTGTCTTTTCCACTCATGTCTTTTAACAAGCTGCGCTGCGGAAAATCAGAAAATAAGTTCAAGGTTTCTTGACTCAATGCTGCATTTATTTCAGCATATAACACACAGCTTGAGGCTTGGTGGGCGAGGAATTTCGCAAGTCTTTTGTAAAAAATAAGCACATCGTCTTCTGGGGTAAATAGTGCCATGTGTGGTTCATAATCCATCACGTTTTTCTCCATGCTTTCAGCTTCTTTTGGCGTGATATAGGGCGGATTGCTTACGATAAGTGAATAGTCATTGCCTGGAAATGCTTCATTTAGAAAATCATGTGCAAGAAATGTGATGTTTTTACATGAAAGCGCATGGGCGTTTTTTTGGGCTATATTCAGCGCCTGTGGCGAAAGGTCAGTGGCAGTGAAACTGCAGTTGGGGTAGGCGAGGGCAAGGCTTATTCCGATGCAACCACTGCCGGTTCCAATGTCTATGCCCTTTTTAATTGGATGCTTGGATTTCATAATGTAATCCACCAATTCTTCTGTCTCCGGTCTTGGAATAAGTGCACCTGATGCAATTAAGAATTCATGCTTATAAAACCATGTTTTCCCCAAAATATATTGCAAAGGCTCGGCGCGCAGCAGCCTTTCGATTACCGAATCAGGTTCTATGTTTTCTTTCTGTAGAATTCGTGCAATGGCCGCGGATTCTGAAGCGCCATAAACAGGCGTTAATGTGATAATAAAGGCATCCCATTTCATATTATTGGCCCAAAATGGAACAGGTTAATGTTTTGTGTATACGCTTACCATTTGCATGAAAAGCTTCAATAAAAATACCATAATTCCCCGGCGACAATGGCATGCCTTCCACGTCATCGCCTTGCCAAATGAGTGTGCCCTCTTGTTCTGTGTAATAATTAGAAAATGGCTGTGCCATAAGTAATCCTGACTCTGTGAATACACGCATGGATATGAAATACCCTGCTTCTTGCAAGCTGTAGTTGATACTTAAGTAGTCGTTCTTGCCGTCATTGTCGGGTGTGAACCAATTTAGCTCCATGCTAAACATGCCACTGCTGGATGGGGTGCTCTGCTGTGAATTGGCTAAACCAGGGGTGCCAAAGCCGGCTGATTCGGCAGCACTGGTCCATTTGTCTCTTTGGGATGATAAGGCCTCAGGTATGATTTTTTCTAAACTTATGCCATCTTTATCGTCAACCACCGGGCTGTGCATATTGTCGTCATATGAGAATCG
>JBEIRK010000045.1:0-18055 GCA_040376005.1 Flavobacteriales bacterium | reverse complement strand
GTCTTTAATGTCAAGTACTACACGATCTCCAGTATGATAGTAGTCCTCCAAATTGAAGGTTATTATACCGCTTTGTGCCACCTTATTGACCAATACATCTTCCATAGACTACAAAGTAAACAAAAATAGATGAAGCAATGTTTAGGATCGCGAAATATTCCGCAGCTCGAGGGTTGAATTCCTATATTTGCGAAAGCTCAATTGGTTAAAATTGTGAATCTTGTGCTGAAAAATATCCTCATTATACAGAAAAAGGAATTTGTCCGGAAGTTGCTAACTGTGGTGGTTTTTTTATTGCATTTAGGATTGCTTAGTGGGCAGTTTTACACCACAAAATCCATCAGAGATATTTGTGCAGAACCGCCAGATGAAATAAAATGTGTCGCTAGGGCTCAAAATGGCACTATGCTATTAGGCACCAGTCAAGGGGTTTATTCTTTTGACGGGAAAAGAGCCCAGCAAATCCCAACCCTTGGAAAAAGAAGGTATCTTTACATAAAAGCCCTGAGCTCGGAAGTATTCGGTATCATAAGTGATTCAGGGCTATATGTGTTCAATTATCGTTCTCAAAAGACAAGTTTTTGCCCACTTCCTGTTATAAAAAGTGAGTTTAAGTACAACAATTCATTCGAACTAGGAAATGGAGATTCTCTCTTTGTAGTTTTTCATGGTCAGCCATCCTTATGTCACTTCAATGGCGAGAAAGTGAGGTATGTAAAGGAATTAAAACGAGTGGCTATGTATTGTGTCATTAGACATACAGCTCAAGGCACATATATTGATGAAGCAATCGATACAGTAAGGCGTCGTGAAATCTATCAAATTCATGGACCTAAAACCAAGTTAGGCGATATTCATAGTTATTTCCACTCCTCAGAATATAAAATCATCAAGCCTCAATTGACGGATTTTATAACCAATGAGCCTGTGCAATTTGATTTTAGGGTGCGTCAATTGTCGTTTGATCTGTACCAAAGAGTATTCAATTTTGAGAATTCAATTAAACCTCCATATCTCGCGAATTCATATTTGTCGTCAATAGTAAAGGATAATGTGGGATACATATGGATTGTAACGAATACGGAAGTTTATGTTTCATACCCCACTGCCATAAGCGCAGATTGTTTATTTAAAAATTACTCAATCCGTGATATCCTGTCATTGCCAGATGGCAGGGTAATCGCCGCTATGGCCGATTCCTTATTCATTCTTAACAACAGCGGTAAGGTGCTTCAGGCCTATAATGTGCATTGTTATGGTTTTCTTCAATACAACGAAGATTCAGTTTTTATCACCTCTGATGAGCAGTTGTGCGGTTGGTTAAATATTAAGAAAAATAAAGTTACAACCTTCCGGCCATTACCCTCAACGGTATTTTTTCACCATGGATCTATATCTTTGGGTAAGGGTAAATTGCTAATTTATGGTTCTGGAATCTTCGAGTTTGATGTTGCTACAGGAAAAATAGAACATCTAATTCTAACCAATGATCTCAATATTAATTCATTTCGTTCCGGGCTGGCATATGGCCCTAATATTGTATATCTAGCCGGTAGTTCAGGTCTCTACGAATACAGTCGCACACAACATCGACTAAACCGCATATCCAATGAATATATTCTGCATCTGGATTTGGGTCCTAACAATTCAATTATTGCAGGAACCATGGGAAATGGACCCTACTATTTCTATCCCAATTCGGGAACTTTAAAGAAAATCATCTGGCCATTTGGTGGTACCTCTGATATCATTTATAGTGTCAAATATGAAAATGGCGAGCTTTGGGCAGGCACAGGTAATGGATTGGTGAATATGAACTTGAGTACGGGGAAGTATCGTTTTTATTCCTCACAAAGTGGCACGGGTAATAAGGAATACAATACACCTGGCGCACAACGCATAACAGATAGTACCTTGTGGTTTGGCGCATTAAATGGCATTGTTACCCTAAACACAAAAGCAAAATTTGCCCATTACAGTGACCATAAACCGTTTATTACAGCCCTAAGATATTTTAGAAACAACTGGTTCTCAGTGCAGGCAATTTTTGAAGACAACAAAATACAGTTTGACTTGCCTCAAGATATTAATTCTGCTGAAATTTGGTTTGGCTGTGAGGATTTTGCCTTGGCTTCAGAATATTCGGTACAATTTAGAATTAAAGGAAAATCTTCAGACTGGAATCTGATTGCACCTTATTCTGGTGTGGCTCTAAACAACCTACAAAATGGGATTACAATTCTCGAATTCAGACTGGTGGACAATAGGACTGGAGAGGCGGGTGAAACCTATGAATCTGTTATTCATGTGGCCAGTTATTGGTATCAAGAATGGTGGGGTAAATGTGTGGTTGGACTCTCTATTGTGCTGTTTATGCTATTTGCACTGCGCTTGAATAGTTGGATTGTAAAACGCAAGGTTTTCAGGGAAAATCAACTGTTAAAGTGGGAGATGAAAGCCCTAACAGCCCAAATGGATCCTCACTTTATTGCGAATTTAATGTCAGTAGCCCAACATCGGGTTTTGAAGGGTAAACCTGATGAAGCATATGAAATGCTTGCCGAATATGGAGCATTAATGAGGAAAAAGTTCAATACCCTTCAAGGGGAGTACACCGATTTGAAATCAGAAGTCGAACTCTTAGATAACTATATCAAGGTTTCTGCGAAAGTCCTTGATGGTGCATTTAACTATGATTTTATTTTTGACCTTTCTAAACCTCAAAAAGAATATGTATTGCCAACGGAGTTGATTCAGCCCTTGGTAGAAAATGTATTTAAGCATGCTTGGAAGTCTGAATTTACTGGTTTGAAAACACTTACAATTCAATTCAAAGAAGTAAATAACAAGCTCATTGTAGATGTTGTTGATAACTGCGGTTGTTATGAAAGCAGTTCTGCAGATCATGGAAGATATAGTTCTTACAGAAATATTGAAGCTCGACTTTCCTTGCTTTCTAGAATCTATAAACAAGAACTGAAATTGAGTATTTTCTCAGAATCGGGCAGAACTACTGCGAGATTATTGTTAAATTGCAACTTTGTGATGCATGAAAAGGATTGAGGCAATTTTAGTAGACGACAATCAGGATTCTTTAGAACTGTTGGAGATGATGCTAACTAGAGTAGCATCTAATATTGAGATTGTAGGGACTTATTTAAGCGCAACAGAAAGTATTACAGCCATTCGAAGTAAGTCTCCTGATGTTGTATTCCTAGACGTTGAAATGCCCGATATGGATGGTTTTGAGTTGAAAAGGATTTTGAACTTAGCGAATTTGCCCGTGGTTTATGTTACTGGAAAAGAGTCGAAAGCCTTGCAAGCATTAAGAGCCGGGGCTGTGGATTTTTTACAAAAACCATTCACTGAAATTGAATTGCTAGAATGTCTTAATCGGGTTTCGGATTTTTTAGAGAAGAATGCCAGCAAAGAATCTACGTTAGACTCAAAGAAAATACTTGTTAATAGACACGATAAAGCCGTGATTATCAATGAGGAAGAAATTATATTCGTAAAAGCCAGTGGGGCGTACTCCATTATTTACTACAGTGGGGGTAGAAATGTAGAGAGCAGCAAACCCATAGCGCATTACGAATCTGTTTTGAATCCTAGAAGTTTTATTCGAATTCATCGAAGTTACTTGGTGAATTTTAATCATATTAGCGATATTGTAAAGAAGGAAAGCGTGGGTGTGCTGAACCTTACGGATGGGCATAATATCGAACTTGCCAAAAATCAGTTGAGTCGGGTGTTTAGCCTACTTGATTCTGGAGAATAAAGTTCAAGTAACAAATCTAGACTATTTTTATTTATGCAGTTTTGAGCACATCAAATGCTTTGTTGAAGTGCGATTCTTCAATAAGAGTAATTGCTGACTGCTGACCAATTGTATGCAGCATATGTCTGTCTTCAGCTTGGTCCAGTCGCATTAAACTATCGATTTCAGTATCTGTTAGGTTCTCGAAACCCAAGGCATCTAAAGTTTCAGGATGTAGGTCGATGTTGTATCGGAAATATGAGAATGAAGCCTCGTTTCCGGCTTCTTTTCCTTCGAGATTGCCAAATTTCTTGTTAATTACCCTCGCTGTTGGCGAATCCGAGAAGTATTGCATCATAATTTCGACAAGCTCTGCGGCATCATGCAAGAGCTGTTCAGGCGCGAGCAGGGCATATTCAATTACATGCGGAGCAGGTTTGATTACTAGGATTCAAGGTAGATGATACAGCTCTTTGTGGATTGCGCCTTCCAGTGCCAATAGAAACAATCTTTAATGCATCTGCTCCCGTTTTCCAGCCAAAGGGATAGCCTTTTAAGGTGGCAATAAAGTACAGTTGCAAGGCGGGATTGTTCATCATACTTAAACCGCCATCAACAAAGGTTCCTATTTCATTTTGACCTAAATCAATAATCTCTGGTGAAAAATAGGTTGGAGCAGCAGTGCTTGCGCGTATCAAATCACGCAATAGAAATTTGTTCCGTTGAAAATAAATGTCATCGGGATGATTGGTAACGGGCCATGTGCTATTCGTATCGAGTCTTTTTGCAATGATGCACAAGCCCGTTTTTAATCCGTTTTGCCCTTCATCTCCAATTTTTATATCTCCAAAGAGGTTGAGCAATTCTCTTTACAGTGGTGATGCATCATATTTATTTTTAGGATATAAGCCGAAGATCCCATTCCTTGCTGCAAAAATTTCTTGACCTAGGTTTAGATAGTGTTGGGTGATTTCTGAAACGGTGTATCCGCAGGCTAGGGCCGCGGCGATAATGGCTCCTTTGCTTGTTCCGCCAATTAGATCAAAGTAATCACAAAGCAAAGCCTGTAATTTGATTTTGCGTTCGGCTTTTAAGAATATCTTCGATTCGCTGCAAATAAGCCAGTGTAATCATACCACAATTCCCCCTCCATCGAGGGAAAGAATGCGTTTAGGGCCAGGAAGTTTAAAGCGGGTAGAAAGAGGCTCAAAAGATTTGATACACCAAAATTATTTCATTTTGGCTGTATAAAAAAGCTTATTCCACCTTAGATACTTTAATGGTATTGGTTCTTTGTTTTTTGTGCAAAGGCATAGATGCACAATTAATGATGTAGTCGCGTTCCTTAACCATACCTGCATCTTTCAAAACACTCATGATATCGTCGAATGTTTCATCTGTGCTCACAAATTTATCGTAATAAAATCCGCGAACACCCCAAACCAAAGATAGTGCATTGAGCAAAGGACGGTTGTCTGTGAAGATATAAATACTGGCTTCAGGACGGTAGCTGGCAACTTTAAAACCCGTGTATCCTGACTTTGTCATTGCAGCTATAGCTCTTGCATGCAAGTGGTCCGAAATTCTTACGGCTGTGAAACAGATTTCATCAGAGGCGAAGGAAGGACTGCTGTGGTGCGGTTTTTTCCCTTTGTAGTAAACACGACGGTCTGCCTCTACATCTGTTATAATTTTACTCATGGTTTCAACCACCTTAATAGGGAATTTACCGATTGAGGTTTCAGCACTCAGCATCACAGCATCTGCAGAATCCATAACAGCATTGGCCACGTCATTAATTTCAGCGCGGGTAGGCATGCTATCCGTAATCATGCTTTCCATCATTTGCGTAGCAATGATAACAGGCTTGGCAGCTGCTATGCATTTTTCTACAATACTTTTTTGAATCAAGGGCACTTTTTGCAATGGTACTTCTACTCCCAAATCTCCACGGGCTACCATGATGCCATCAGACACCTTAATGATGTCGTCAATGTGCTTCACCGCTTCTGGTTTTTCTATTTTGGCAATAACTCTGCAATTGCCGCCTTTTGCAGCGATGCGGTTCTTTAAATCAATAATATCCTCTGGACGCCTTACAAAAGATAGCGCAATCCACTCAACCTGATTGGCAATTCCCCATTCTAAGTCAATAAGGTCTTTTTCTGTAAGGGATGGGACGGAAAGTCGGGTTTCAGGTAAGTTGAAACCCTTGTTAGAGGTGAGCACACCACCGTGCACCACTTTTGCCCTAAGTTCCTTGTCGTTCAGGATTTCGGTAAATTGCAGAGCAACTTTACCATCGTTGATCAAAATCATTTCACCGGGCTGGGCGTCACGGGCTAAGAGTTCATAACTCACATACAAACTGTCTTTGGTGCACATGCCTGGTATGGTGGTAATCAAGATTTCTTCACCATCGATGAGTTCGATTTCGCCATCCACTTTGCCTATGCGCAATTTAGGGCCTTGCAAATCTTGTAGCACAGCTACAGCGGTGTTTAGGTCTTCGTTTATTTTGCGAATAGTGGCTAAGTTTTCCGAGTGAATTTCATGGGCCCCGTGACTAAAATTCAAACGGCATACATCTACACCTTTTTGGATCATGGTTTTTAGGACCGCATAATCAGCGCTTGCGGGACCTATGGTTGCTACAATTTTGGTTTTGTTGAAAGTTTCAGTTGACATGCTAGTAGTGTGTTCAGGGTAGATATAAGATCCAATGCATTTGGTTAATTTCTTTTTCAGAGAGAAGACGGTACATGGAAATTGCTTTTGAAGCGTGCAAATATTCAGTCCAATTTTTGATTAATCGATCCGCATTGTCGGAATGCAGGACTAAAAAAAAATCTGCTTTGGGTTTTCCTGGCAGGAGTGGACTTTCTGTTCCGCTATTTGAAACAATCCATGATTTTAATTCTAAATCATCATTTACGCAGCAAAAACAGGTATGCTGACTCGTTTTTTCTACACCAAATGCCAAAGGTTCCTCATTTAACCAAAATGCAGTATGACCCAATTGATCAATATGCCATGCTAAGATATGCCCGCCAATATTGGCGTGGATAGCGGCTACACCATAGGATGAGTAGTCTGGATTAAGGGCTAAAAAATCGCGTTTTGACATTTAAAACGATGCAAATTTAAGAAAGTGCATGAGGGATATTGAAAAAAGATGTTTATTTGCACCCTCAAAACCAATATTACTCATCATGTCAGAAATTGCAGAAAAAGTTAAAGCTATCATCGTAGACAAGCTTGGCGTTGAAGAATCAGAAGTTAATGCAGAAGCAAGTTTCACCAATGATCTGGGTGCAGACTCACTTGACACTGTAGAATTGATTATGGAATTCGAAAAAGAATTCGATATCAGCATTCCAGATGATCAGGCTGAAAAAATCCAGACTGTAGGCGAAGCAATCCGTTACATCGAAGAAAACAAAAAGTAATTCATGCAGCTCCGTAGGGTTGTTGTAACAGGATTGGGTGCTCTTACCCCAATCGGTAATTCGGTATCTGAATACTGGGATGGCTTGCTTGCTGGAAAAAGCGGAGCAGGTTTGATTACACGGTATGATACTACACATTTCAAAGTGAAATTTGCCTGCGAGGTAAAAAACTTTGATATTACAAATTTCATGGATCGTAAAGAGGCCCGCAAAATGGACCCTTTTACGCATTATGGTTTAATTTGTGCCGATCAAGCCATTGAAGACAGTGGTTTGCTTCAACAATCTTACAATCCAGATCGCATTGGTGTGATTTGGGGCTCAGGAATAGGTGGCTTATACACCTTTTTACAAGAAGTTAGTGAATTTGCGAAGGGCGATGGAACACCCCGTTTCTCGCCCTTCTTCATTCCTAAAATGATTATTGATATTGCCTGTGGACATATCAGTATCAAACATGGTTTTAGAGGACCAAACTATAGCACCGTTTCGGCCTGTGCTACATCCACACACAGTCTTATTGATGCTTTCAATTTGATTCGTTTAGGTAAGGCAGATGCCATTGTTACCGGAGGCTCTGAAGCCTGCGTGAATGAAGCAGCAATGGGTGGCTTTACCAATATGAAAGCTCTCAGCGAACGCAATGATGAATTCCTTACTGCTTCGCGTCCTTTCGATAAAGAACGCGATGGATTTGTTCTAGGAGAAGGCGGTGCTGGTGTAATTCTAGAAGAATATGAACACGCCAAAGCACGTGGCGCTAAAATTTACGCTGAAATGGTGGGCGGGGGAATGACTGCCGATGCCTATCATATTACGGCACCACATCCAGAAGGATTGGGAGCAAGAAATGTGATGTTATGTGCTTTGGATGATGCGGGAATGAGTCCTAGTGATATTGATTATATCAATGTACATGGAACAAGCACTCCATTGGGCGACATTGCAGAAACACTAGCGATCAAAGGTGTTTTTGGTGAAGATGCATACAAACTGAATATTAGCAGCACCAAGAGCATGACAGGACACCTTTTAGGTGGCGCCGGTGCTGTGGAAGCGATTGCAAGTATCCTTGCTGTGCAGCATGGAATAATTCCACCTACGATCAATCACTTTACCGATGATCCGGCTATTGATCCGAATTTGAATTTGACTTTCAACCAACCACAGCGTCGTGAAGTTCGTGCAGCCCTCAGCAATACCTTTGGTTTCGGGGGACACAACGCATCGGTTATTTTCAAAAAATACGAGGGCTAATTTTGGCGCTGCGCCGATTCTTTTCAGGCTCTTCTGAGTTGTCGGGCAACCTTTATAGAATTACGGGTATTCGTCCCGGAAGAATTTCCATTTATAAAGAGGCATTGCGGCATAGTTCCGTTAATGATCTTGATCGGTCTCCAGGGATTTCAGATAATGAAAGACTAGAATTTTTGGGAGATGCTATTTTGGATGCTGTGATTGCCGAAATGTTGTTTCTTAGATATCCCTATCAGAAAGAAGGATTTCTTACCGAGATGCGCACGCGCATCGTGAATAGGGATCAAATGGCTTACTTGGCTGAACGCTTGGGTCTGGTAAGTATTATGGAAATTAAACCAGAAATTCTAAGAAATAGGGTTGCGGTTAAAACGATTGGAAGCAATTCCTTAGAAGCGCTGATCGGCGCAATTTATCTCGATAAAGGATATAATCAAGCTAAGAGATTCATACTGAACCGCCTTGTGGGTCAATACTTGGACCTAGATAAGCTCATGAATACAACCATTAGCTTTAAGGCATCACTACTGAAATGGACCCAGAAACATAGGAAAGTTGTGACCTGGACCCAAGATAGCATGGAAGAAAACCGTCAGAAATTACATGTAGTTTCTCTACTCATCGATGGTGAAATATTGGTCACTGAGAAGAATCAAAACCGCAAAAGAGCTGAAGAACTTTGCTGTGAAAAAGCAGTTCGTATGCTTGAAATCGGTGGTTAATACCACATTCTTAAAAAAAAGCAATTCAACTTTTGTGCTTATGGCCTTATTCAGCAGGTATTTGCACAACCGCTTGTCCAGTTTCTTTTGAAAATTTGCACCATTCACAATCTGGTTTACCACAGCCTGTGAGAAACTCGAGATTTTCCAATTTCTTATTGCCTTCTTCAAGAAAGCGCCTCAATAGCTGTAAATCTTCGTCTGAATAGGTTTGCTTAAATAAAGGAAAATTGCCTTCATCATTTCGTTCTAAACTGTCAATAACAGACATCTCGGCCTTCCAGTTTTTATCACGCTGGTTGTTCACGATTAAGTGATAAATACCCAGTTGAAACCAATATTTGGGTGGTAGTTTGCCCGTTTCCAATGATTTGGCTCCGGGTGGTTTGAACATTTTCTCAGCGTTTTTTGAATTGCCTGTTTTGTAATCTACGATGGTTACATGGTTGCCATTGAAGATTAATTTATCCGACTTGCCTCCGATAATTACTCCGTCAATGCTGGTTTCTAACCAACGTTCCATAATCACAGCTTGGTATGTTTTGAACTCCTCAAGGCGTGCGGCATAATAGTCTGGCAATTGATCACGGCCTTGTTGCAAGCGCGTTTCATAGCTTAGTCGTGCAAATGAACTCCGCTTTTTAAACATCTCAAACTCAAACCAACTGATGAGAGTTGGCGTGTCTGGCCATTTTTTTGCATCCAATCCATAGGTAACCAATCTGCTCAGTGTATCATGCACAGCCAATCCGTATCCAAGTGATGCACTAGGTGCACCCGGAACCCGCACTAACCTCAGGAAGTAAAACTTCAAGCCACATTCGAGGATGTCGTATAGGGTAGTGGGTGAGAATTTGAAACTTTCCAATTGCTTTTTCAACCATTGGGTTTCTTTGATATGCAAGCTCGGGGGCTGAATGGCTTGCAGTAATTTGGTTTCTGCAGCAATAAGCTGCGTGCCTTCAATGGCACTCTCTTTAAATTCTTTTCCTCTAGTAATTTCTATTATAAATTGACTGGGGTGCAAGTCGCTTTCCTTGGCATCAATTTTTTTATTGGCCCAAGAAATATGAAGAGTTTCTTTTGCCCGGGTCATGGCTACATAGAATAAGCGCCTGCGTTCTTCCGCCGTTTCTTCTTGTTCTACTTCATTTTTTAGGCTCACGTTTTTTCCTTGAAACAACTTATTCAACTTAAATGGGAGTCCAGAAGATCGGTCTTTCTCCCATACTTCTTGCTCTGCGCCTATGATGAAAACGTGCTGGTATTCCAGACCCTTGCTGCTGTGCGCGGTAGTTAGGGTAATGCCTTCTTTACTTCCTATGCGTTTTTCTAGAGGAATGGCAATTTTGTTCTTGCGCATTTTTTCGATGTCCTCCATGAAGTCGCCTAAGGTCAAGAAGGGCCTTTTTTGGTTTGCAGAGGTGGCGAAATTGAGGAAAGTGTGGAGTTGTTCCATTTTCCACTCTCTTTCACTGTCTCCCAATGCAAGTCCAAGGAAACCGCCGTTTGCAATGACCGACTCTACCAACTGCGGCACATTCATACTGGCTGCATTTTTGAGCCATAGTTCAATATTGCTCCACAGTGCCCTTAATGCCTCGTGTTTTTCAGGTGCAAAAAGGTCGGAGGTTACAGGACGCGCTGTGTATTCAGCCATATAGTCGCGCCACATCAGATTTTCAGATTTTCTTTTGTTTATATCTACCGAAATGGTGGCAATTTCATAAGGCGAAATAGGATAGAGCTTGTAATGTAAAAGCTCAAACAAAAGATGCTGCCCTTTATGCGGTACTTCAAGTTCTAAGGCCAGGTATTGCAACCAATTGCAAAGTTGTTTAATCATCGGCTCAGCGAGGATATCAACACTTCGCGCTAGCATGAATGGGATGTTTTGCAAGCGCAGCATATTTGCCGTCTCTTCGGCTATGGCGTGCTTGGCATAAATGATTGCAATATCGTGATATGGAATGCCTTGATGGTGCAAATCTTGGATTTGATTTACATTTCCAACAGCCTCATGAAATCGATTTCTATAATTGTGTATATGCAACTCTTCTGCAGCAATAGTTGCCATGGCGCCTGCCGAGATAAGGTTTTTACTCAGGCCTTCCATTTGATTTACCAAACGCATTTGGTTGTTTTCAATAACCTGCGAACTGGCGTCGAGTATAATTTGGGTACTTCTGTAATTTTCAGTTAATACAATGGTGCTTAGGTTGCTCTTATACCGTTGCATGAATTCACGCATATTGCTCACTCTTGCACCCTGGAATGCATAAATACTTTGGTCGTCATCACCTACTACAAAGCAGTTGGGGTTGTCTTCCCAAAAGGAGATCAAATGATACACAATTTCATTTTGAACCCCGCTGGTATCTTGGTACTCATCTACAAGTAGATATTGGAATTTCTCTTGGTAATTCTGCAATAACTCTGTGTCGGTTTTAAAAGCATCCAAAACCCAATGGATCATATCTCGGAATTCGTAAATCCCCAATTCCTTCTTTTTGGATTGGTATACTTCAAATAAATCAGCTGCATCAAGCAGTTTATTCCAATCCTTGATGTATTCATCGTACTTGGCGCGTTTAATGGTGCCAGCATCACCCCATTTGGTGGTAGTTTTATACACGAATTCAGGAAAGACCTCCATGAAATATTCTTCATGGCTCAGCGAATCCACCAGCTCTTTGAATACTGCAACGGTATAGTTTTCCTCCTGCATAAGGTCAAACACCTTGGTGAGTTGATACCTCAGGCTTGCTGGATCCTCTTGATAGTTTTTTATACTGGCGCTAGAAGGGATATTTCGAATAATAGAATCTAACAGTTCCAATTTCTCAAGATCATCCATAACCCTCAATTCGCGCTGGGCGAATTTTGCAGGGAATTCTTGAATGATTCGGTTGCACAACCCATGAAAGGTGTAAATGTTTACCCTGTATGCATCTGCACCCATGAATTTGCTCAAGCGCTGGCGCATAGCGGTGGCGCCTGATTCTGTGTATGTTAAGCAAAGAATGTCTTCAGGACGGGCATCCGTATTTTGGAGGATATTCAGGATCCGTGCGGCTAAAATTTGTGTTTTCCCTGTGCCGGGTCCTGCTATAACCATCACGGGACCATCTATGGCATCTACTGCTTGTTTTTGACCTGAATTCAGGGAGTGATATAAGGTGTTGAAATCTGATAACATAAAGTTTCAAAATACACCGTTTTTCATCTTTAATGCCAAAAAATATCCGAGTTGTGGAGTATTAAACGTAAATTAAGACAAAATGGCACTATTGTGTGTCTTTTTATTGCGATAAAGTGACAAAATGACATTGTTTTTCGATTGGTATTGGAATTGACTTTATCGGGATATCAACCAATAATGATACATAATATGAAACCTGCAAGAATGATGAAACCCGGAATGATGGATGTTTTTAATCCTCGATTTGTAAATCGTTACTTTAACGATTTTATGGCGGGCCAAGATGATGAGTTTTTTCCTCAAATGGCCGAGTTTAAACCTGGTGCTGAGATCGTAAAGACAGATACTGGTTTTTCGGTAAGTGTGGCGCTGCCTGGCGTGAAAAGAGAAGACATAAAAATTGATTTAGATAGCAACGTGCTTTCAATATCCGGCGAAAGAAAAAGCGAACATAGCGAGAACAAGAACAATGTGTTGAGAAGTGAAATCACTTATGGCAAATTCACACGAAGCTTTTCACTAACAACCGACATTGATAAAGACAAGATCGAGGCTGATTTTGAAAATGGAATTTTGAAGATTAAGCTGCCAGTTTCAGATAAGGCGCTTCCAAAGACCATAGAGATTCGATAATCGCAACAAGGAGTAGTTTCATTTCATAGTTTTCAGAGGCCTCACTTCGGTGAGGCTTTTGTTTTTTATAACTCAATCTCTCTATGATGTTGAATGTTTCAGCATTAGAATGCATCTTTGCCGTTAGATGGAACGCACGCGGCAGCAATATGATCAGATACTGGCTTCCTGCCGGGAAATTTTTGAGAAGAAAAATACAGATTATGGCACCTCTTGGCGCTTGTTTCGTCCATCGAGTATTACCGATCAAATATTTATCAAAGCCCAGCGCATTCGGAATATTGAAACTTCTGGGAACAATTTGGTAGGGGAGGATATTGGTTCTGAATTTAGAGGAATTGTAAACTACAGTCTTATTGCCTTAGTGCAACTGAAGTTGCTTCACTCGCAAAAAGACACAGAAGATATTGCTGAAGTTTTGGAGATGTATACTGCTGAAAGCACAGCCACCAGAGATCTCATGCTTATGAAGAATACAGATTATGGTGAAGTGTGGCGCGAAATGCGAATTTCCAGTTTTACCGATTTAATTTTGGTGAAAATTGCCCGTATTCGACAGATTGAAGACAATGCTGGAAAGACTATTGCGAGTGAAGGTGTGGAAAGCAATTACCAGGATATCATAAACTATGCTATTTTTGCCTTAATTCGTTTACAAGAAAAATGAAAATCATTGTACAAATTGCCAGAATACTAACGGGTCTCCTGTTTATTTTCTCAGGAGCTATAAAGCTGAATGATCCTTCGGGATTCTCTATCAAACTCAACGAGTATTTCGATGTGTTTGCGCAAGATGTGGCACAACATCAAGATTCCTTGAAAATAAGCCTGAAAGAAGGCTCTCAAGTGATTGGAAGCAAATCCTATGTGTTGCATTCTTCAGATATTACGCGCGATCTTGTAATTGAATCTGAAAGTGAAGCACGCAAAGATACTGCTGGAAAAGTGCTTGGTTTTGATGCCAATATAGAGCTGAGCATGATGGATGAAACGGTAGCTGAAAGTGATTTTGGTCTTCCTGACAGCGCATCAACAGCGCTATACACTGTTGCTGCAGAGGTAGCAGATAAGCCTATTTTCTCTAAAACCTATCGTGTTTCCGCCCTCCAGCCAACCACAGAAACCCAGAATCTTAAGTTACAGGAATTTGTGAAACCAGAAGGATGGTTGCATGGGTTCTTTAAAGGCATGAAAGACTTCTCCTTGTCATTGAGTGTGTTTATTTGTGCGCTTGAGGTTATTCTTGGATTTGCCCTAATTGTGGGTTGGAAAAGCAGACTCACTGCATGGATGTTACTCCTTTTGATCGTGTTTTTTACCTTCCTTACCTTCTATGCAGCTTATTTCAATAAGGTTACAGATTGTGGTTGTTTTGGTGATTTTATCAAACTCAAACCTTGGCATAGTTTCTATAAAGATTTAATTCTGCTGGTACTTATTATCATTGTTTTCATTGGCCACAAACATATTAAACCTTGGTTCAGTAAGAAGTTCGGCTGGAAATTCATGGCTGTGATTTCTTTGCTTTCCTTTGGATTTGGTGTTTTCTGTTATAGGTATCTGCCTGTTTGGGATTTTCTTCCATACAAAAAGGGCAATGATATTTTGAAATTAATCACCTATTTGCCTCCAGGACAAAGAGCTACAGATAGCACGCATATGTATTATATGATGCATAAAGGTGCGGATAGCGTTGAAGTTCCTTTCATCAATTCTCCATATAAAGAATATATGGATAAGAAGAATGCGGGTTGGACTCCGGGCCGCAGAATTGATAAGGTGATTGTTGAAGGCTACAAGTGGCCCATTAAAGATTTTGGTTTATCTGATCCGAAATCAGGTATGGACATGAAAGATAGCCTCCTTCAAAATGAAGGGTTTCAGTTGCTGTGGGTAGTGCCTTTTGTAGATAAAACATATATGGACGCTATTCCTGAAATTCGTGAAACTTGGAAGTGGGCAGGGGGTAAGAATGTGCAGATGTTGGCCGTTACGGCAACTGGATCTGAGTCAGCCGCTGAATTTGCCAAAACCAATAAGTTGGAATTTTCTTTCTTAGGAGCAGATGAAAAAATGCTCAAGACAATGGCCCGTTATAATTCTACCTTGTATCTGATGAATGGACCTGTGGTAGTGGATAAATGGAGCTCAAGGAATCTACCATCTACCTCAAAATTGGATAAACTGATCCGCAAATGATCCGGTTTTTGGCAAGGAAATCATTGTTCTTCCTAGCCGTGTTCGCTGGATTGGTGTGTTTTATTTTTGTTCTCTTTGTTACGCTTCCTTCGCCGGAACAGATTCTCACAGGGCAGCGTTCGGACAAGGCTACCACGCAAGCAATTGTCAAAGATTTGGGTTTAGACCAACCCAAATGGAAACAATTGATGTGGTATGTCAATGATCTTTCACCTATTTCGGTATATGAGGGAACCACATCAAAACTGAAACAAGTTGGGGGCCTGCAATGGCAACCAAGAACACATCTTGTATACTGCTTTAAATGGCCCTACCTGCGCACCTCGTTCCAGACGAAACAACCGGTAAGTGCATTAATAAAAGAAGCCTTTAAAGGAACAATGATACTTGCCTTTAGTGCGCTGCTTATGGCATTGGTTATTGGTATTCCTTTAGGGGTGTATGCTGCAAGAAAGCAGGGCACGATTATCGATAACAGTATCGTTGGACTTTCTACCTTAGGTATTTCGGTGCCTTCATTCTTTTCAGCCATGCTCATTGCCTGGATTTTTGGTTTTCTATGGAAAGAATATACAGGTTTGAGCATGACAGGCAGTTTTTGGGAAATAGATTCACTAGGTGAAGGCAAACGTATTGCTTGGAAAAATCTCATTCTACCGACTATTGCCCTTGGGATTCGCCCCCTTTCTGTATTTATTCAGCTTACCCGAAATACGATGGTTGATATTTTGCGCCTTGATTACATTCGCACTGCCCGGGCTAAAGGCTTAAGTGAGAGGGCCGTGGTATGGAAACATGCACTTCCCAATGCTATGAATCCGCTAATTACCTCTGTCGGTGGTTGGCTATCGAGTTTGCTTGCAGGTGCCTTTTTTACGGAGTATATTTTCAATTGGAAAGGGTTGGGTAAAATCACCATCGACGCATTGCAGCAAAGTGACCTGCCTGTGATTATGGGTACTGTGTTATTCACAGCCTGTCTGTTTTTTATTGTGAACATATTTACAGAGGCATTGTACATTTGGATCGATCCCCGATTGAGACATGAATAAAGTATATTTGGTTGGACTACCCGGTGCGGGTAAAACCCATTGTGGCAGATGGCTCGCAGAGAAGTTGGGCTGGAAATTTGAAGACCTAGACCATACCATAGAAAAGAGCATGAAACAGTATGTTTCTAACATTTTTGATGCGCACGGTGAAGATGTATTTCGTCAAATAGAGGAAGAAGAATTGAAAAAAACAGCCAAACTGTCCAACACAGTCATCAGTACTGGGGGCGGTGCAGCTGCTTTTGGAGGAAATATGGAGTGGATGCAACGCAATGGTTTGACCGTGTATATCAATACGCCACTTGAACGAATTGCGGGCAGAATTTTGCAGAATGCGCAGAAAAGACCCATGTTTTCAGGGATGAATGAACCAGAGATTTTGGTGAAATTGTACGATATTTCAGAAAAAAGAGGCGAATTTTATAGCAGAGCACGCCTCATTTGGAATAAAGAAGTCCCAAGTGATGGTTTATATGTGGCTATAAATCAATTGATTAGCCTGTATTCCGCACGGTTCTAAGGCTGTGTGAATTATTGGTGAATAAATATAGGCCTGATAAGGGTTTCAAGCACTTGACATTGTGGATTCACTTCTTACTTTTGACAACGTAAAACCCTAACTAAAATTTCAATACATGAACAAGTCAGATTTGATCGGTAAAATGGCTGCAGACGCAGGCATTACCAAAGCACAAGCTCAGGCTGCATTGAACAGCTTCGTAAAGTCAAGCACTACCGCTTTGAAAAAAGGTGACAAAGTAATCCTAGTAGGATTTGGTACTTTTTCAGTAAGCAAGCGCAGCGCACGTAAAGGCCGCAACCCACAAACTGGTAAAGAAATCAGCATCCCAGCAAAAAAGGTTGTACGCTTCAAAGCAGGTGCTGACTTGAGTGGTACTGTAAAGTAATTCACTTAACAACATCATTAAAGCCATCCTCAGGATGGCTTTTTTTTTGCTTAACTTTTCCCAATGTCCTGCGAAGACGATTTCCTGTATTCATCTGTATTTTTGCAACATGCATGTAAACCACAGGCAACTGTTTTTATCACATTTGGCGCAAACCAGTCCTGCGCCGTTGCTGTTGGATATTGTATCAGCGCAAGGCAATTATCTATATGATAGAAACGGCAAGCGGTATTTGGATTTAATCTCAGGAATATCAGTATGTAGTGCGGGACACTGTCATCCTGAAATTGTTGAAGCTGTTCAAAGGCAAGCCGCCACCTATATGCATACTATGGTTTACGGTGAATTGGTGCAAGCTCCGCAAACCCTTCTCGCGCATGCTCTTTCAGAACTTTTACCAACAACATTGAATTGCAATTATTTTCTCAATTCAGGCTCCGAAGCAGTAGAAGCGGCGATTAAATTGGCCAAAAAGCACACCGGTAGGTCCGAAATTATTGCCCACACCCACGCC
This sequence comes from Flavobacteriales bacterium, assembly GCA_040376005.1. Classification (GTDB taxonomy): domain Bacteria; phylum Bacteroidota; class Bacteroidia; order NS11-12g; family UBA955; genus JAGXTF01. The sequence goes on along the minus strand of JBEIRK010000045.1, from coordinate 362 downwards.
TATCATGGCAGCAGCAATGGCTCTCTCAGTCTTATGAGTAATGAGTATTTTACACAGCCCTACAGGCCTTTACTGCCCAATATTAGGTTTATAAACCAAAATGATATGGCTTCAGTTGAAGCGATTACAACTCTAACCGCTGCTGTAATTGTTGAGCCCATTCAAGGAGAAAAAGGTGCTATCCCATGTCATGCAGATTACCTAAAGGCCGTACGAAAACGCTGCACAGAAACGGGAACACTATTGATTTTTGATGAAATTCAATCCGGTATGGGAAGAACAGGTACCATGTTTGCTTTTCAAGCCATTGGTGTTGTGCCCGATGCATTGCTTTTGGGAAAAGCGTTGGGAGGTGGAATGCC
>JBEIRK010000050.1:0-17357 GCA_040376005.1 Flavobacteriales bacterium | reverse complement strand
GAATAACGTATTCATGGAGTTCAACCGCAAGGCCGACGGTTCACTTGAGCCACTTCCTGCGAAGCACGTAGATACAGGTATGGGCTTTGAACGCTTGGTGCGTGTTATTGAAGGCAAATCGAGCAATTATGATACGGATGTATTCCAATATATCATTCAAGCAACTGCTGCCCAATGCAATAAGTCCTATGGTGCAGATGAAAAACAAGACATCGCGTTCCGTGTGATTGCAGATCACATTCGCGCTGTTGCTTTGTGTATTGCGGATGGTCAATTGCCGTCGAATACCGGTGCGGGTTATGTAGTGCGCCGTATTTTGCGCCGTGCGGTGCGTTATGGCTTCAGTTATCTAGGTCTTGGCGAACCATTTATGTGCAACTTGGTGCCGCATGTAGGTGCCTATTTCAATGATGTGTTCCCTGAATTGGAAAAACAACAGGATTTTGTGGCCCGTGTCATCCGCGAAGAAGAAGCCTCTTTCTTCAGAACCTTGAGTCATGGTATTCAAAACCTGAATGCCTTTGAAGAATCTGGTAATAAAGTGCTGTCAGGTGAAATGGCTTTTGAGTTGTATGATACCTTCGGTTTCCCTATTGATCTTACCCAATTGATTTGCCGTGAAAAAGAGATTGATGTAGATATTGAGGGTTTTGAAAAGGAATTGCAAGCACAAAAGCAACGCAGTCGTGCAGATTCGGCAAAGGAAACTGGCGATTGGCAAGTGCAAAAAGAAGATAGTGATGAGCAATTTGTAGGATATGATGAACTTGTTGCTGAGACCTTTATAACACGCTTCAGAACTGTAAAAACCAAAGGGAAGGAACAGTTTCATATCGTGCTCGAAAATTCCCCTTTTTACGCGGAAAGCGGCGGACAAGTGGGTGATTCAGGCCTGTTGAAAGGGGTGGATAATCAGGAAATCATTCACGTAATCGACACCCAAAAAGAGAATAAACTGCACATTTTGGTGTGCAATACCCTTCCTAAAAATCCATCTCAGGCTTTCGTGGCTGAAGTGAAAGCGGATAAACGCAGAAATATTAGCAACAACCATAGTGCCACCCACCTTATGCATTCTGCACTTCGTGAGATGTTGGGCACGCATGTGGCCCAGAAAGGAAGTTTGGTAAACGAGCAATACCTGCGTTTTGACTTTTCTCATTTTTCTAAAATGACTGATGAGGAATTGCAACAGATCGAAAACCAGGTGAATGAGAAAATTCGTGAGTCTATTCCACTTACCGAATACCGCGATATGCCGGTGAATGACGCACTCGCACTAGGCGCAACGGCCCTGTTTGGCGAGAAATATGGAGATTCAGTTCGTGTGATTGTATTCGATCCCGCCTACAGTATGGAGCTTTGCGGAGGAACCCACGTGCAAAACACCAGCCAAATAGGCATGTTTAAGATTCTAGGTGAAAGCAGCGTGGCTGCGGGTGTGCGCAGGGTTGAAGCCATTACAGGTGCAGAAGCCTTCCGCATGTTGCAAGAACTTCAAGAAAAGCAAAATCGCATTTCAAACTTGCTGGGCAATCCCAGAGATATTGAGCAAGCGGTAGCGAAACTGCTCGAAGAACAAGCTAAAATGCAACAACAACTGGATTCATTTGGTGCCGCCAAAGTGAAATCTGAAAAGCAACGCTTGTTGGCTGCAGCAGTTAAGAAATCTCAAGGTACCCAAATCATTGAACGCATTGATATCAGTAATGCAGATGATGCAAAGAATCTGGCATTTCAGTTGAAGTCTGAAATTGATGATCTTTTCTGTGTCTTAGCATGGAATATTGATGATAAACCAGGTCTCGCTGTGATGGTGGGTGATTCACTCATGCAGGACAGTTCTTGGGATGCTTCAGCTATCGTTCGCGACTTGGCTAAGGAAATCCAAGGTGGTGGTGGCGGACAGAAGTTTTTTGCAACCGCTGGGGGTAAAGATGCCTCCGGAATTCAAAAAGCACTCGATAAGGCCCAAATATTGCTTTCTTAGGATTAAGTTCTAAAAAGGGGATTGCCCTACAGGGAACTCGATTCTTGCGATAAATGCGTCCTTTACCCAACGGTAACTACCTTCTTCGTTTCGAAAAAAGGATAATCAAAAAAGCTGGCTATGGAAGTCTCATTGACTTGGGCTTTTGGTGCTATGTTCTTAAAATCTGCAATCTCTTGGCTCAAATCACCGCCTTTTAAAAGGTAATAGCAGGGCTTGTCTATCCAGTGCCCACGCATCCAATTCCACAAGTCTGTCATGGGGGCCACTGCCCGAGCTGTGCATACGTCTGCCTTAAATCCCATGGACTCTGTGCGCCCATTGAGTGCTGTGGCATTATCCAATTTCAATATAGAAATCACCTCTTCAACCGCCGCTATTTTCTTTCCTATGCTGTCAATAAGAATGAAGGATGTTTCTGGAAACATAATGGATAGGGGAATGCCAGGGAAGCCACCTCCCGTGCCGATATCAGCAACGACCTTTCCGGGTTCAAAAACACAGGTCTTTGCCAAGGCCAAAGAATGCAATACATGGTGTAAATAGAAGTTCTCAATGTCCTTGCGGGAAATTAGGTTTACCCGAGCATTTATCTTCTCATACATTTCATACAGCAATGAAAATTGCCCTTTCTGCTGTTCAGAAAGCTGGGGAAATGCGTCAAAAATTACCTGTACACTTACCATTTGGGTCTGCGCGCAAAAAAAGCACTTATTCCGAGGATTGCGTAAAAGAATAAATACACAACAGAAAGATAGGGGATGGCCAATCGCAGGTCCTTAGTTTGAAATACTGCGCATTTCTTTGCTTTAATAATCCACTCAGGTATGAACTTAATGAATAAAGCCATACAGGCATACCACCATGCAGAACCCAATACAATCCAAGCAATCATAACCAAGATTAATAGATATTGCACTACGGGTAACACGGCCAGCATATTTTTACTGCTCGAGGAATAAAACTTGCCGGTCCAAAGGTGACGTTGTTTCTGTCTCCACCAAGCCTTCCAGTTGCTTTTCGGTATGCTTACTGTATACGCCTCAGGCACCAAGCACAAAGCAGTGTTGTTTGCATGCGCGGCCGATTGTATAAACAAATCATCGTCCCCAGCTGGCACATGAGAATGGCTTGAAAAACCTTTGACATGGTCGTAAATGGAACGGGTGTAAGCCAAATTGCGGCCTACTGCCATATAGGGTTTCCCTTTCTTTGCAAATCCAAAACACTGCATTCCGGTTTGCAAGGTTTCATAACGTATCAGTTGATTCAGCAAGCCCGATGTCTTTTGATAGGGAGAATACCCAATTACAATTTCTTTACTGCCGTGTAATTCAGAAGCCATAATGCTCAACCACTGCTCAGTGGCGGGTGTGCAATCCGCATCTGTAAGCACAAAGCGGTTATGAACGGCTTTTTTAAATGCCAGGGTAAGGGCGATTTTCTTTCCATGCATTTTTACGTATTCAGGATCCAATAATACCAATTTGAGCTTGGGATGAAATTCCATTTGTGAAACGATCCACTCAGAAGTACCATCGGTGCTGCCATCATCTGCGATAATGATTTCAAAATCAGGATGCTGTTGGTTGAGCCAAAGTGGCAAATTGCGTTGCAAATTGGCGAGCTCATTCCGCGCTGCAATAACAAGAGAAACAGGTTTGCTATCCAAGGTGGGTGCCTGATTCCTTTTTACAGGAAGAAAAACAGAGAAATAATAATACCAAGAAATACAGGTTAAAAGCAAAAACGCTGCACCAAACAATGCATCGCTAAGCCCGAATGATGGAAATAAGAATGATAGATTCACTGAGTCCTGCAAAAATATTGTGCATGAGTTCAAGCTCATACACAGTTTATACACCAAAACATCAATTGCGGAAACCAATTCCACCAGGTGTGGATGGTTTTACTGTTGTGTTGAATTCATCTACATCCTCATAAATAAGGGTTTCAACTACTTTTTTCGTTTGTTTGTTTTTGGGTAATTCACTCAAACGCAAATGTTGGTTGCGCACCGCCTCTTCTATCACCTTGCGCACACTGCGCCCATTGCCAAAGTATTTGTCTCTAGAGCTATACATAAACTCTATGTACTTTTTCAAATGCTCTGCTGCTTTCTCATCGGGTTTGATATTGCTTTCATGCAACTGATTTGCAGCAATGGTGTATAGTTCCTCTGGTGAGAAGTCCTCGAAGTTGAATATTCTGTCAAATCGGCTCTTCAAGCCTGGGTTTGACTCCATGAACTTGTCCATGTTCTGCGTATAGCCTGCGGCAATCACAATAAACTCACCACGGCGGTCTTCCATGCGCTTGAGCAAGGTTTCAATTGCTTCACGGCCGAAGTCGTTTGATCCTCCGTCACTTAAGCTATAGGCCTCGTCTACGAACAAGACACCACCGATGGCTTTATTGATGAGCTCAGAGGTTTTAATTGCGGTTTGACCCACATATCCACCCACCAAGCTTTGGCGGTCACATTCTACCAAATGGCCTCTTTCAAGTATGCCCAAGGCCTTGTAAATCTGAGCCAAAATACGCGCTACCGTTGTTTTACCTGTTCCTGGATTGCCGGAGAATACACTATGCAAACTGAATGCTTTGCGAACATCCTTGCCTTGGTCCTTGTAGTAGCGCACCAATTTTACAAGTTCGTCGATATCTTCCTTCACCTTGCGCAAGCCAATCATGCTCTTCAGCTTGGTGGTGCTCTCTTTGAGCAATTCCTCATCAATTGGAATATCAGGGAGTATTCCTTTGGCTGTCGCAAAGATTTTCTCTAAGTCGGCAGGCTCAATCATGGATAATTTCTCCTTACTCAGTTTTTCCGGGTGCTCGGTTTTCATGATGCGCAATCCCAAATTCATTTTTGCCTCATCTACCAAACTGTTCACCAAACGGGCATTACCGAAGAATTTATCGCGGTCGCGGTATTTGTCCGTCAAGAACTTGTTCAAGGTATTGCGCGCCTCTTTGCTAAAGGTGACGCCTCTATTCTCTGCTGCATATTCTGCAATTTGTATGAGTTCCTGCGGAACGTAGTCTGCAAAATCATAGTACATGGTGAACCTGCTTTTCAAACCAGGGTTTGACTCCAGGAATATGTCCATCTCATCTGGGTAGCCGGCTACAATAATGGCAATGTCATTGCTATCACTCAGTTCTTTGAGCAGTACTTCAATGGCTTCACGACCAAAATCTTTGCTGTCTTCGTCTTTTCGCGCCAGCGCATAAGCCTCGTCGATAAAGAGGATTCCGTCTTTGGCTTTCTTAATTGCTTCTTTTGTTTTGGGTGCGGTTTGTCCTATAAACTCAGCTACCAAATCACCACGATCTACTTCGTGTACGTGGCCTTTTTTCAGCAAGCCCAATTCTTTGTAGATCTTGCCCAAAAGGCGCGCTACTGTAGTTTTACCCGTACCCGGATTGCCTCTAAATACTGCGTGCAAGTTGAGTTTATCAGACTCCTCAAATCCTTTTTCGCGGCGCAATGCCACAAATCGCAAGTAATCAGAATACTCATGGATCTTGCGCTTAATGCCCTGAAGCCCTGTGAGCTGGTCTAGCTCTTTAATTACTTCCTCAAAAGACTGAGGTTCACTGCTTACTTTGGTAAGTTGCGCTGCAGCGGTCTTCTCAAGTTCCCCATTTTCATCCTCGTCCTCTTCATCAATATGCACAAATTCTATTTGGGTCATAGGAAGGAAATCCTCCTCTGTAGCTTCTACATAGTCATCTCCAATTTCGAAAGGTATAGAAGCCAATAGCTCGTCCATAAACACGATTTCGGCATAATAATCGCCACGGGTCCAAGTGCCCACGATATCAGACCCCCAGCCTATGGTAGCGGTAAAGAAATCTTCGCTAGGTTTCACAAAGAAGAGCTTGGTAACACTGCCTTTGAGATATCCGCTAGATGTACGGAAATTAAACATCACTTCTATAGGCAAGTCGGTATTCCTTCGGGTCAAATTTTTGCAGTTTACCTCTACCCATACATATCGGGTATTCATGGCATTGAACACCGTGTAATATTTGCGATCTTCAGATTTGGTGTTCTCATCTGGACCTTCATACAATTTTACGGTTTCGATTTTATAGTAAGGATTCACGCCCGGGCGAATCATACCTACATTTTCTATGTAAAAGGTTTTGGTAGCGATAAGCTCAGTGCCTATCCACGCTTCCCAGCGGTAAACGCCTGCTTTCCAATAGGCGCCAGGTGTTTTTACACCCCAACCTTCGCGGATGTATATAAGCGAATCGCTTTTGTCTACCTCGCGATCACAATTTAAATCGCAGAGCTCATTGTTTTTTTCATCATAACACTTCAACTGCATGGTTAAATGCCAATTGCTTTGGTCGAAATGCTTGTTATGTAGGGAAACCTCACAATACAGATAGGCAATTTCTTGCTCATCAAATACGCTGCGGTATTTTTTAGTATTGTTTGCAAGCCACTCGGTGCTGCAATAGGTTTTGATGTCTTTAAATTTATAGTTTTCGTTGCTCATATTCGAACAGGTTCAATATTACATGAAATGCAGGTATCTAAAAAGATGAACAACAGAATCGTGCCAAACTCTCATAAGAATTCTCAAAACCTACATTTCTATGACAAAAAAGGCATGATTTTTAAATCTCTCAGGAAATAATAAAAATTTCCTTTTGTTCGAAAAAAGGAAATCCTATATTTGCACCCCCGAAAACGGGATTCAGCACACCACGGTGAGGTGGGTGAGAGGCTGAAACCACCAGTTTGCTAAACTGACGTACGGGAAACCGTACCGCGGGTTCGAATCCCGCCCTCACCGCGAAAGAAAAATCCCGCTTCGTCGGGATTTTTCTTTTTAGCGCCATGAGGAGTAGTGCCTGATTCTACTTTGGCCTTGCACATGCCTGTGTGAAGGCGCTTCAAACCTGGGTTTTACAACTTTTTTCAAAATAATTAAGGCAATTCTTTCATTTACACATAGAAATAACCAAAAAAAAAGTATTTTTGCACCCCGTTTGACCCCATAGCTCAGCTGGATAGAGCAACTGCCTTCTAAGCAGTAGGTCATTGGTTCGAATCCAATTGGGGTCGCCACTGACACTCTGGGGTCAGAACGAAATCGGGAAGTAGCGCAGGCCGGTAGCGCATCTGGTTTGGGACCAGAGGGTCGCAGGTTCGAATCCTGTCTTCCCGACCGAGGAAAAGCCTTTTTTGTCGCAGACAAAAAAGGCTTTTTTATTGCCCCGCAAATCTGTCCCGCGCCAGCGGGACAAGTGCAGCGGGCAATAAAAAAGCCTCGACGCGCCAGCGTCAAAAGACTTTTCCTCGAGACACCCCCCCTCAAGGATCAGCGCTAGCTAATCCTGCCCCGCAAATCTGTCCCGCGCCAGCGGGACAAGGCCTTGCATTTAACATTAAAAAAGTTGTGAATAATTACTAACTCATTTACAGTCATACCATTTAGGTTGTTTTTCCCCTACCTGGTTTTTAGTTTTTTTTCAGAAGTATTGAAAGTTTGAATAGAAAGTGTACTTTTGACGCACTGAGATTTTATTTCAATTGCATGAAAAGAAAAGTACAACTCACAAGTGCCTTATGTTTTCTGTTCTTCTTGCACGCTAAAGCGCAAGTTGCACCATACAGTGGTACGGTGAAAAACGATTCCGCAGAAGCCCTCTCTGGGGTTACTGTCAAAGACAAAAGCACAGGCCTTTCTGCAACTACCGACAAAGCAGGAAGCTTTAAGCTTGATTTGTCTCCCGGTCAACACATTGTGTCCTTTAAACTGAAAGGGTATTTGGATCTGGCAGATACAGTTACAGTAGTGGCTGGCGTTCCTGTAGTAAAAAATATCACCCTGCTTCCTGCCTTAGTCCGCATGGGCGAGGTGGTCGTTATTGGGTATGGTACTACCACGCGCCGCGATCTCACCGGTTCGGTATCTACCATCAAAGGATCGGATGTGCAAGACATGCCTGCTCCAAGTTTTGAAGCAGCCATTCAAGGGAAAGCTGCTGGCGTACAAATCACTACAGGTAGTGGTGTCGCTGGTTCAGGTTCTTTGGTGCGAATTCGTGGTGTTGCTTCTATATCCGCATCCGGCGATCCTCTCTACATTGTAGATGGAATTCCCATTTCTCAAAACTATTTTGTGAATGGGAATAATGGCGGTTTTAACAACAACCCCTTGGCTACACTTAACCCTGAAGACATTGAGTCTATAGAAATTTTAAAGGACGCTGCAGCAACTTCTATTTATGGATCTAGAGGTTCAAATGGGGTAATGCTCATTACTACAAAGCGCGCCAACAAAACCGGTTTGAAGTTTGAATTCACATCTCGTGTGGGTACTTCTCAACCCACCTATAAGCCACAAATGCTGAACTCTTCACAGTTCCTTCAAATGTATCAAGAGGCTTGGGAAAATGATGGAGGTACAGGTTTGGCTCCGCTACCGAACAATATCTCATGGGAAGACGCATTGAAAACCAATACCAATTGGGTAGATCAAACCATGGGCACTGGGGTGAAGCAAATGTATTCTTTGAATACATCTTACCGCAAGAAGAACTTCGGAGCCTATCTGGGCCTTACAATGGATAATAATGGCAGTTTTGTCATTGGCAGCAAGTATAAGCGTTCGTCCGCCCGCCTGAACTTGGATTATAACCCAATTAAGAACCTAACCTTGAGTCTGGGCTCTTCGTTTAGCCAAGGGTTGAATTCCCGTGTTGACGGCGCTTGGAGTGGTGGTTTTGGCGCTGCAATGAGCACAGCACTGCCTATTTACCCCATTTATGATACTTCAGGTGCTTTTTGGCGTCCAGGCGCTGGAAATTTAAATCCAGTGGCGGTGCGTAAATTGAAGGATTGGAGAACTACTGAAAACCGCACAATTAACAACTTTAAGGCTACCTATAAATTGTCGGACAAATGGTTTGTAACTGCGTTTGGCGCTTTGGATAACATGGAGTTCTACGAAGACATCTATGAGCCTAAGGCACTTATCAATACAGACCACGCAGGTATTGCCAAAAGGTCTCCCCGCAATACATTTAATTACAACTATAACGTAGTAACCAATTACACGGTTCTCGACAATGAGAAACACTATTTGGATGCGATGTTGGGTACCGAGTTTCAACGTTCAACCATTCGCAGCAGCTACCGCGAAAAGACAGACATGAGCCACGCCTATTACGAAGGAACACAAGGCGGCGAAAAGGCCACTGAGTTGCGCAGAACCAATGCGACTGAAGCTTTTGCTTTTGTGAGTTATTTCATGCGTATGAATTATAAATTGAACAATAAGTATATTTTTCAGTTTACCATGCGCACAGATGGTTCTTCTCGCTTTGGTCCTAATAACGCCTACGGCTTTTTCCCAGCAGTTTCTGGTGCCTGGATCGTCAGTGATGAGAAGTTTATGACCCGCTTCAGAAGAAAGAACTTCCTGAAAGTGAAGACCGGCTTTGGAAGAACTGGAAATACACCTAATGAAAACTACGCATGGAGAGGTACTTTCACGCCTCCTCAGAACTCTTATGGCTACAATGGCCAACCGAGCATATTCCCAACACGATTGGAAAACCCTGATTTGAAATGGGAAACTTCAGATGTATTTGACTTTACCATAGAAGGTGGATTTATGAAGAATCGCTTTACTTGGGAGATTTCATACTACAACAAGAAGACCAGCGGTGTGATTTTGGATTTGGCTGTGCCTAAATCGCTTGGTTTCTCTTCTTACTATGACAATGTGGGTGCAGTGAGAAATACAGGTCTTGAATTCTCCATCGTAAGCAGAAATATTGTAAAAAAATTCTTTACCTGGACCACCAACTTCAACATTGCGCGCAACTACAACAAAATCCTGAATATTGGGGTGTATACCCAAGATGCGGTATCTGGTGGTACCAATGATACCCGTGTGGTAGTTGGCCAACCCATAGGCACGAACTACCTGGTTCGTTTCTCACATGTAGAAAAGTCTACAGGCCGTCCCGTGTATTTGGACAAGGATGGCAATGAAACCTATACTTGGACCAACAATGACCGCGTAGCTGTAGGAAGTGTATTGCCTAAAGCGGTGGGTGGATTGACCAATAGCTTCACCTACAAGGGCTGGAATTTGAGCTTCTTAATGGTGTACAAAATTGGAGGTAACATCTACAATTCAAGTGCAAAAAGACAAAATGGGGTAGTGACAGATTGGAACATGACCACTGATTATTTTGATCACTGGCGCCAAAATGGCGATGATCCGAGGTATCCAAAGCTAAGCATGCAAACAAGTGCTTATGGTTTGCCTCCTGATCCCTATCAGTACAATACAACCTTATTCCTTGAAGATGGCAGCTACCTGCGTCTGAGAAACTTGACCCTAGGGTATAGACTGCCTTCCAAATGGTTTGGAAAGCGCATTCAGTCTTGCCGACTCATCTTCACAGGGGTGAATTTATTGACCTTTACCAAATACACAGGCGGAGATCCTGAAATTGCCCGCGACTTTGAAAATCCAGCAGATAGAAACATGAGCTCAAACATTACCTATTTGACAGCGCCACAAGAAAAATCATATAACCTAACCCTAAACTTGACCTTCTGATTATGAAAAACATGAAAAAACTGTATTTGGGATTCGCGTTGCTTTCACTGGGTCTAGGAGCAGTTTCTTGCAAGAAGATGTTGGATCTCAAGCCTGAGAATCTTACACTTTCAGCAGATGCACTAAAAACCACTGCGGATGCACAAGCATTGTTGAATTCTTGTTACGATGAATTTGCCAATCTTATGAATGGCTCCGTTCAGAATTACCATGAATTGCTCGGTGAAAATATTAATGCACCCCAAAGTTCTGCGGGTAGCTTGTATTTCGCAGTGTACAATAGAGGAACGTTCTCCTTTAGAACGGCAGACCGCGAATACTTGGATTTTTATAACTGCATTCTACGCATCAACACCATATTTGGTCGCATTGATGAAATCGCAGATATGACTCCCGAAAACCGCACCCGTATTGAAGGGGAAGGCTATTTCTTGAGAGCTTGGTCCCATTGGGAATTGGTGAAACTTTGGGCACAGCCTTATGGTTTTACTCCCGATAATTCACATGCCGGTGTTCCCATTAGACTTACAGCCGATAAATCTATCCAATTGCGCAGCACCGTTGCTCAAGTATATGCGCAAATTCTGAAAGACTTAGACTTAGCGATTGCTGCAATTCCTGAGTCCAATGGAAACTATGCAGATAAGTTCGCTGCTAAAGCACTCAAAGCAAAAGTACTCTTCTTAATGCAAGATTACGATGCTGCCTTACTCATGGCGGATGAGGTAATCGGCAACTCGCGTTATAGCTTCTCAGACTCTTTTTCGCGCTTTGCGAAAGGGGCACCTGAAGAGGTTGTGTTCCAACTTATCAGCACCAGCAACTCCGACAACCGCGGAAGTGCGTTTATCAATAACTACAGGTCAGATAACAACCCCAATCCAACCTTGAAGCCCAGTGCCGATTTTATAAAAATTGCCATGCAAGGGCATGATTTGCGCAGCACATTTTATGAAGTGAAAAACAAAGGCAAGGCCAATGAGTATTTTGTGTGTCATAAATTTGATAAAGACGCATTCAATGTGCCTCTTATTCACCTTTCAGATTTACTTTTGATGCGCGCTGAATGTCTCGCAGAGTTGGGTCAGAATAAAACCCAGGCCATTTCTGATGTAGATAAAATACGCAAACGTGCCTATGGGGCAAATTGGGTGGCCCTGGATCCCGCAATTTCAAATGGCAATTTGCGCGATTCTGCTCGCCTACAGCGCCGCTTGGAGATGGCATTTGAAGGTGATTGGACGCAACAACTTAGAAGAATGGGCGCACAAGGTGAAAATATCAAAATAAGAACCAGTCCATGGAATTGTTCAGGTATGCTCATGCAATTCCCAGCCAGTGAAAATACAGCTGGCTTTATATTCAATCCAGAAGGAGGATGTAACTAATGAAAACATTTAAAACACTATTGTTTGCCCTATGCATTGCACTAGCTGTGCCTGCATGTAAGAAAAAGGCAAAGGAGATTTACAGTCCTTCCAGCAAATTGGAAGGGATTAACGATGTATGGCAGCTGAACCAGGTGAAGCAATATGATCCAAAAAATAAGGATTTGGTTGTAGATGTAACCGATATGTTCACAGAATCTGCTATTGAACTCAATGTGAATTCCGCGGATTTTACCTATGCGTTTAACCAAAGCAATCCGCTTTACCTCGGAACTACTGGCACTTGGAATTTTGATGACAATAACTACCCAACTAAAGTGACGTTTACCAACGGTGCGGAGGAAAATACAATGAAATTGTTAAGGACAATTAGAACCGTTGACCCAACGCTAGAACTGGAGCTTACGCGCTACTGCGCTGGCGGAACTGCAAGCACTGTGTACCAATTAACTTTTGTAAGAAAATGAAAAAAGCAATAAAATATAGCCTTTTGATTCTCTTGGCCGCATTTGCTGGAAATGTATTTTCCCAGGTTGCGTACTTGGACAAACCCGATGAGTTTGATCCTACAAAACCCTGCAAGATTATTGTGAATCTCAAGCTCACAAAGAACGATTGGGGCATTATCGAAATTGCCCAAACTGAGGATATCTATTTGTGGATTTGGAAGCCTGTGGAACATCCCGCTGGGCATCCTTTGGCTAATGGAACGGGCTCTGCGGCTTGGAAAAGTAGCAATGACGCACTGAAAATGACCAAAGAGGCGGAGAATGTTTACAGTTATACTTTTACCCCAACTGTGTTTTTTGAATGCGATGCGGCAAAGGTGTATAAGGAAGATTTCCATTTCTTATTGAAACCCAAAGATGGCGGTGGATATGGTGATCCCGACCGCAAAACAGAAGACCTACTCATTGAGGTGGATCCACCTTCCGGACCTGTGGTGAAAATCCAAACTGTACCAACAGGAAAAGGAACGAAAAAGGATACCATGATTACCAGCACTACCGATGTGTTTAGTATCGTGTATAATAACACTGCGGAAGAAAAAGTAAGCATGAAAAATGCTACAAATTTGTATGTGTATGTAATAGCCTATGACTCCACTGGTGGGGTGTATAAAATTGCATCAAACGCAAAGAAAGTAGCAGATTTTCCGAAGTTGAAAATGAAAATGACTGCTACGGGTGTGTTTCAATATAGCTGCATTCCTGAAAAGTTATTTACCATTCCCGCTGGGAAGAAAATAGTTAAAATCGAATTCCAAATTGTGAAACCCAATCTGGTGGATTCGAATGATGCTATTGATGACAAAATGATTTACATCTTCAATTCCGGGGGCTGTTAAAGACCCCGAAATGTTATTTGCAATAGAAAAGGCCGCATATGCGGCCTTTTTTTATTTGATTCTTATTTGATACCCCCAGGGTTCCAGTGTTTTTCCTTGTATACCTTCTTCCATGTATACCTTTCCTTTTGGAACCTTGTTGCTTATGGTTTGTGCTTTGTCCGATAGATTCACAGCCACCCAAACCCAATTGCCTTTATACTTCTGGCAGTATACAAGCACGTTAGGATTCTTGGCATCCAAAAACACACTTTTGTTGTGCGCTGGTATTGCAGATAATGCCGCATTGTCTCTTTTTAATGTGGCCAATGCAGTATAAAAGGTCTCGTATTCTTTTGCGTTTGAAGCATGGTCTGCAGTGTCTTTCTCAAAGAAACGCATGCGTTTGTTATTGCCCGTTTCTTGTCCTGTGTAGAGTAGGGGAATTCCAGGAAGTGTAAAAGTGTATACCGCCATCGCTTTCCAAGCCTCGCCCAAGCGTTCGTATTCTGTGCCATTCCAACTGTTCTCATCGTGATTGGTGATGAAGTTCATGGCATATACATTCTTGGGGAAGGTGGTGTATTTGCGTTTCAATAAGGTGTCTAAACTCAAAGCAGTTTTCTTTCCTTGTGCAATTTGATTTAACACATGGTGCATTTCCCATGCATAATAAGCATCAAATGCTTCTGTGAATTGACCCATATCATGCTCTTCTGATTCGGCCAACATGAAGATGGATTTGTGCTTGTTTAACTCTTGGTGGGCCTTGTTCCAAAACAAAGAGGGTATACTCATCGCCACATCGCAACGGAAACCATCAATGTCGCAACTGTCTAACCAATACGCCATGTCGGCAATCATTTGTTGCTGCATGGCCTCATTGTCGTAGTTCAGGTCGGCCACGTCGGTCCATCCAATACTTTGTCCTTGCTCATTAAGTGGATCCGTGATTTCTCCAGCGCTGTTGTGGGTATACCAATCAGGATGGCTTTGAATCCATGCATGGTCCCATGCAGTGTGGTTGCCAACCCAATCAAGGATAATCTTCATTCCACGGGCATGGCATGCCGCTACGAGCAGCTTGAAATCCTCGGTGGTGCCGTAATCTGGATTCACGGCAATGTAATTTTGAATGGAGTAGGGGCTGCCTAAGTATTTCTTTTTCAATACACTGTCAGTGATGTCTTCCACAAATAAGTCGCCTTTAGCCTTGCGTTTTTTATAGCCAATAGGTTGAATAGGCATAATCCAAAGGATGTTTACACCCATGGCATGCAGTTTTTCTACCTCGGGTATAAATGCATTGATTGTGCCCTCTGCCGTATGATGTCGAAGGTTTACTTCATACATCACCAGATTCTTTGGCCAATTTGCAGGCTGGCCTGCAAGCGTAACAGATTGAATGAGTATTGCAAGGATTGCAAGGTGTTTGAAATTGATTTTCATTTCTTTTTTTCGTTTGAATAAATATAAACAGCTGCCGACTGTGGCAAAATTTCTCCTGTAGCAGCGGTTTGGCTGCTCCATTGTGCGTTCAATGTGCCTAAGGTGCTTGTTTTAACATAAGTGTCGAGCTTCATCGCCCCCTGCGTCCGGTTGATGACCATTACCGCAGTTTCTTGTAAATACTGCCGCTTAATAATGGCTTGTGAATCGTTGATCAACACGGTTTGATAATCACCATAGCATAGGGCCATGCTGCTGCTGCGAATTAAGCTTAACTGACTAATGCTATTCCTGAACTGCAATTGCGCTGCAGTAAGGCTGTCAAATTGCATCATGTTGCGGTTTCCGGGGTCATTTCCACCGGTCATTCCAATTTCGTCTCCATAGTACACTACAGGTATTCCTGGGGCAGTAAATATCCATGCATACAGTTGTAAGAACTTGCTGTATGCGCTGTCAGTCCTCAATGGCAAATCCCGCAAATGCCCGATTTTCTTCATTTCATTCCATGACATATCCGCAGTTAAGCTTCCATCCGCTATGCTCATGAATCTGGGTTTGTCTTGGTTGCCTGTGATATTTCCCATCAAATGGTGAGAGCCGTATTTGTCAATGCTCTTCATCTGCTCTGAATGTAAGCTATTAAGACTCCCATGGCGGCCAAAAGTATTCAATAGGGCATCGTACAAGTTGAAGTCAAATTGGGCATCCAACAGACCCACACCAAGATAGGAACCAATCAAATCTGGATTCCCATAGGTTTCCCCAATTTGGTAAATGCGTTTTTGATTCGGCAGCATGATTTCTTTTCGAATCTGTTGGGTGAGCAAGCGGGTGAAGTTCTCCGGAATATGCTTGGTAGCATCATGTCTAAATCCATCAAAGTCATACTGCTGCAGCCAAAACATGGCTGAATCTGCCATGAATTTGGCTATCCTAGGACGCGACAAATCCAACGTAGGCATAAAGGTGTCGAACCAAGTGGTTAATCGCTGTTCATCCCACAATTCCGTGTTCATTCTGCCGTCTGGCAAATACAAGGGCGTTACCCAATCGGGGTGGGTTTTATAAATGGGATGCTCTTTGTGCACGTGATGCGCCACGTAATCCAAATACACATTTGTATTCTTGCTATGCGCTACATCCAACATTTCATCCAAAGCTTCAGGGCTACCAAAGCGTGGATCTATGAGAACATTTGAAGTAGGCCAATACCCATGGTATCCGCTGAATTTTACCTTCGGGTCTGGGAAATTGCCCCAGGCGCCTTCTGGGTTCTTGCTGATGGGACTAATCCACAATGCATTAAATCCCAAACCCTCCAAGTAACCATCTCTAAGTTTTTCAGTGATACCCTGAATGTCGCCCCCTTGAAAATTGGTTCTCCAAGTAACCAAACTGTCGGTTAAGGGCTTGTTATTGGAGGTATTGCCGTCCTTGAAACGGTCAATAAAAGCAAAATACATGACCGTTTTTTCTAGGTCTTCTCTGCCCAGTAGCCCAGCATCACTTATCGGTTTACCGTATTCTAAGGGTAATAACAAGTCATTCCCATGCAGTTCTGAGCTCGCCGCATAGATGCGCACCCAACTGCGTTTCAACTGCGAGGCTGCTTTAGGAATTTGAATGTGCCATGCGCTATCGCCCTGTGCTGCAGCGGAAATCATCTGATTGTTCCATAGCGCAATTAGGTCTATGGTGGGGATGGAAGCGCGATTTGCACAAATTACATGTATGACCTTGTCTTGAAAGGTGGCCTGAATTTGAGGTTTTACCCTGCGTTCAACTGCCGTAATTACTGAGTTCTCGCCCCCAAAGCCATTGTCTTTTTTTATTGGATTCGCAGGATCTGTTTGGCCTACACCATCTATGACCAATTGGTAGGAATAGCTGCCAGGGGACAGTTGCAGGGTAATGGTATACTCACTGCCGGTGCTGTGTTTTTTCTCAGTTAAAATACTGTTGCTGGATTCCCAATTGTTAAAATCCCCTTTTACAGCAACCTGTTTGCCCGATTCGCCTGTATATCGAATCTCATAGGGGATGAGCACTTTAGATTTGGCAATGATATCTGCCTTTTGCTTGTTTTTGTAAATGGTAAAGTGATGCATAATCCGGCCATTCTCAAAGCGAATTGCAGCAATTCCATCTGCCTGTGGTATCAGCACAGTGCCCGTTTCCATCACAATAGAATCGGGTGTTCCATCTATGAAAAAGTCCTCGGTATGGATCTGTTGCGTAGTGCTATTTATCCATATAGGTTGCACGGGAATGCCTATACCGTCCTGAATAAAACTGTGCTGGTGTTTCTGCTTTTGTTGAACCCCACATGCGGTTAAGGCAAGGATGAAAGTGATATACCCAGCTCTGCTTTTCATGCTGCGCCTATAGGAGCAATGCCTTTGTCATTGCTAGGTATTTGTATCGTTTTACCTTGAATTTCAATGCGGATTTCCGGACCAGATTGGTTGTGGATTTCTATGTGCTGTGGCGAAATGGATATGCGTAGCATATTGTCCCTAAATCTCAAATTAAATCCCAGTGTACTCCATGCTTTTGGAAGTGCAGGTGAGAAATGCAGCATATTGTCATGCACG
>JBEIRK010000104.1:0-8783 GCA_040376005.1 Flavobacteriales bacterium | reverse complement strand
TTTGTGAAGAAAGCGGCGAAAAATATCTTTTTGACAGTGGTGAAGTGAAAAAATTAGGCTAATGGATATTCTCGTTACAGGAGGCTTAGGATTTATTGGTTCGCACACTGCGGTGTGTCTTCAACAGTCGGGCTTCAGACCTATATTGGTCGACAATCTTAGCAATAGCAGTCTTTCTGTACTAGAAGGCATTGAAAAAATCACCGGTGTAACGCCTGTATTCCTCCAAGGAGACGTGAATGATGCGGCCTTCTTAAATGGCGTTTTTTCTCAGTTTCAAATCCGCGCTGTGATACATTTTGCAGCGTTTAAGGCTGTTGGAGAAAGTGTAGAAAAGCCCCTTGCTTATTATCAAAATAACGTGGGTAGCCTTATTACATTGTTGCAATGCATGGAGAAGTATTCCTTGCGTGATCTGGTATTTAGCAGCAGCTGCACAGTATATGGCGAACCCGACACCGTGCCCGTTACTGAAATTGAAAGAATAAAGCCGGCAAGTTCCCCCTATGGCGCCACAAAGCAAATGTGTGAGACCATTTTATCAGATGTTGCTTGGTGCAGAAGTCAATGCCTGCGCTATTTTAATCCTGTTGGGGCACACCCAAGCGCTGAAATAGGAGAATTGCCACGTGGCATTCCCAATAACTTAGTGCCATTTATCACACAAGCAGCCGCAGGATTGCGGGCTGAACTTACCGTTTTTGGTAACGATTATCCCACACCTGATGGAACCAATATTCGGGATTATATCCATATTATGGACCTAGCCGAGGCCCACCTGGCTTCACTGAATCGCCTGATTTCACAACCCACCGTAGACGCTGTAGAATATTACAACCTAGGCACTGGCAAAGGCTGCAGCGTGTTAGAAGTTATCGCTTCTTTCGAAAAAGTAAACCAAACCAAAGTGCCTTATAAAATTGGCCCGCGTAGGGCAGGAGATGTGGTGCAAGTGTGGGCAGATAGCAGTAAAGCAAAACAAATGCTGGGTTGGGAAGCCAAAAGAGGACTCGATGAAATGATGAAAGATGCCTGGAATTGGCAACTACGCCTAAAAAACAGTGCTGATTCTTAGCTATCCACCCCCTGTGGATAGCCTGACAGCCTCCTGTGGATTATAAATTTTTTATGCTCATATTTTGTTGATATACTTACACTTAATACGTAAGTATATATCACTACTTCAAACTTTATCCACATAGATTTCCACACTAAACAAACCAGTTGGTATATTTGCTCCGATGAGCAAAGTTACGCGCAACAAAATCGTACAAAAGTGTTTTGAAGCTATAGCAGAACACGGCTTCTGCACCTTACGCACAGATAAAGAAATTCAACGCCTTAAGATAACCAAAGGTGCATTTTACCACTATTTTCCAGGTAAACTCGAACTGGGCTATGCAGTTATCGATGAAGTACTTCTGCCCATGTATACCGATAAATGGTCCTCTCTTGAGAACCTCACCCACGGAATTGCAGGTGCCTTGTACACCATAGTTGAACGTGAAAAGGTGAATGCCACAGAGCAAAGCATTGCACGTGGTGATGTGTTGTGCAACTTAATGGTGGAGATGAGCCATGAAGATGAATTGTTCCGCGATAAACTAGAAGTGGTTCTTGAAACCCAAGTACGCATGTTGCAAAAAGCCATACTCGCTGGCAAAGCAGTGGGTGAAATTAAGCCCCAAACTGATGCGCGTAGCATGGCTTACAGCATCATTGGTCAGCTTCAAGGCTGCTATGCCATAGCCAAAACCAGAAAAAGCCGCGACGTATTTACTTTAATGGTGAATACCCTGCAACGCCAAATGAAAGAGTTGCTGATCGCAGATACCTTGCCTACAGGGATGCCACAACGCAGTGGTGCTGCAGAGCTGGTTTAATTGTGCCCCAGGCTGCTGATTACGCAGCACCGAGCAACAAAAAAGCCGCATATATGCGGCTTACCACGCCAAATAGCGCTAAAGTATAAATCCTTTTTAGATTAAACCCAGTCCATAGCCATGGCCAAACCACCAAAAAAGGTAGGAAGACCTAGCCAAAATCCACCTGGTGCATAGATGGTTAACAATACCAATGCAACGAAAGAAACGATGCACATGCCCCAATAAAAACCGGTTTTTCTTTTCTTTTCTTCAGTCATAATTCAGAGGCAAATTTATACTTTTTTTTTAAATGCCATCGAAAAAAGAGATTTCTCTTTTCTTTATGACACTTCGAATCCCCTTTTTTGATGCGGCATGCCATGGCATGTGTTTTGCACCCTATTCGATATGAACACAAATCTCACCCTGTGTGTCTTGGCCCTCGGCCTTATATTCTCTCGTTGTTCCGTGCAGTCACCAAACATGCTTTCCAATCACACCTTCATCCTCAAAGGCTCAAAAACCTTACAAGATTCTTTTCCCGCTGGTTACCCCTCACTTACCTTCACCGATTCTTCCGCGTTTTCAGGTTTTTCGGGTTGTAACAGAATATTTGGCTCATACAACACCAAGGACAAGAGCATCGTTTTCTCCAATATGGTTATGACCAAAATGTTCTGCGTAAATGTTGCCGAGGATTGGTTTATTCAAAACTTAGAAACCATAGATTCATACAACTATAAAGACTCCTTGCTCCAACTATATCATAAGGACAAGTTGCTGTTCACCTTCCAATTGCAGTCAAAGTAACAGGGACATAGATTTAAATTGTCTTAACCCACCCTATCTTCGCATCTGTTGCGACTATGTCACAAGCTGCAGAACCAAATACAAACTTTTTCCAGGGTGTTCCTGTATTGTGCTTCGGCACAGATTGTATGCGTGGCAAGAAAAAATGCTGCAAAAAATACAAAACGGGAAAGCGCTGTAAAGACTGTCCAAAGAAATAAAGCAATTTCAAAACCCCCGCGTTACCTTTGCAGCAAAAGGCCGGTATCATTTGAAAAATTAACATCATTTCAATCCCGGCTTAACCAAAGCAGCAAAACCAGGCTTTTTTATCCGGCTTGCTCCGTGTGATTTTTGCTTCGGCAAAGACGTTAGAAGGTTGCGTTGTTGAGGAGGCTAAATCCTACAATTCAGGATTTTACAAACTGCCGGCCTTTTTTTTATGGCTTGAGTCTGCCATACATTCTTGGGAAAGGAATACTCTCACGCACATGCTTGAGTTTGCATACCCAAGTAACCATGCGTTCCAATCCCAATCCAAATCCAGAATGCGGCACACTGCCATATCTGCGCAAATCCAAGTACCACTCAAATGCCTCCATAGGCAGTTTATGCTCGTTGATTTTTTCAACTAGGGCTTGTTCGTTGGTTTCTCTTTCTCCTCCACCCACGATCTCACCGTATCCTTCTGGTGCAAGCACATCCACGCCGCGCGCAAATCTGCTGTCCTCAGGATTGCGCTTTAAATAAAACGCTTTCACCTCATGCGGCCAGTCATAAACCATAATTGGGCTATCAAACAAGCGGGTGATTACGGTCTCATCGCTGCCTCCAAAGTCATTGCCGTATTCAAAGTTTCTAGCACTGGCTATCCATTGGGGTATGTTTCTTTCGTCCTCTTCTAGATCATTGCGTTCTTGTTTTAAGGCGTCAATTTTGCTTTGGTTGAAATTGATTTCTCCTTTCTTCAAAGCCCCAGATTCTATTTTG
This sequence comes from Flavobacteriales bacterium, assembly GCA_040376005.1. Taxonomy (GTDB): domain Bacteria; phylum Bacteroidota; class Bacteroidia; order NS11-12g; family UBA955; genus JAGXTF01. Next base: position 5,139 of record JBEIRK010000104.1, on the reverse strand, counting down.
GCATTTCGATCTAATACCTCAGCATCGATTTCTACAAGTCTTGCTTTTACTGCCGCCAATTCTTGCTCAAGACTGAGAATGCTGTTTACCCCATTTACATCTTGCTCGCCTTTAATGATGCGCACCGCTTCGTCATACGTAATTCTAGGATAAGATTTCAAACTGCTTTCCAGCACTGCGGTATCCCGGCCAATGGTTTGCAATTCGTTTTTACACTTTTCAAGTACTTCCCCGATTATAGCATGCATCATTCCTTCAATAACATCCATGTTTTGGAAAATATCACAGAAGGCCATTTCAGGTTCTATCATCCAAAACTCAGAAAGATGCCTTCTGGTTTTGCTCTTTTCTGCCCTAAAGGTAGGTCCAAAGGTATATATACGGCCCATAGACATGGCCATGGCTTCGCCATACAATTGACCACTTTGACTCAAGTAGGCAGGTTCACCGTAAAAGTCAGTTTCGAACAAGGTAGATGTGCCTTCTACAGCATTTCCAGTAAAAATGGGGGAATCCATAAGGATGAATCCATTCTCTTGAAAATATTTATGAATACTGTAAATAATGACATTTCTGACGCGCATAATGGCCCACTGGCGTGTGCTGCGCAACCACAAATGGCGCTGATCCATAAGAAACTCAATACCGTGTTCCTTCTTCGCGATTGGGTAGTTTTCGCTTTTCCCTACAATAGTAACTTGGGTTACATGCAATTCACAGCCACCCACTTGACGGGTGTCATCCACTACCATACCCTCCAATATTACACTCGTTTCCAAGCTTAAACTTTGGGCGGCTTCCAATCCAGCCAAGCCCGCAGTTTCTTCTGTTACTACGCATTGGCAGTAACCCGTTCCATCTCTAAGGATAGCAAAAACAATTCCCTTGCCTTCGCGTTTGTTGGCCACCCAGCCTTGTAAATTTACCTTTTTACCGACTACGGTATGTAATTCCTGAATATACATGTATTTAATCCCCTTTAAAAAGTCTAATTTTGCCGAGAGCTGCTGCAAAATTAGCGGAAATCGAACGAAGCTGGAAGAATGAGTTCACTAAAACAACATCTTAGTCAAAAAATGCTGCAAAAACTGAGTCCGCAGCAGATTCAGTTTATTAAATTATTGCAGCTCAATACCCAGGATTTTGAAGAGAAGCTCGAACAAGAGCTTCTTGACAACCCAGCATTGGAAGACTTGCGTTCGGATGATGAGGAAAGGTTTGATGCGGATGAATCCGACGATTTCAAAGAAGACGATTACCTGCGCGATGATGTGGATATTCACGAATTGCTCAATAGCACAGGGGATGACGAAGGCGGGTTCCAACTCAATGAAGATTACAGCAATGAGGAACAAAGAGAAAGCCCCATAGCGAGTCAGAGCACCTTTCAGGAATATTTGATGGAACAGGCAAGAGCCACGTTCTACAATGAAACCGACCTCTTGCTCGCCATTCACCTCATCAACAGTATTGAAGAAGATGGATACCTGAGAAGAGAACTTAGAAGCATTGTAAATGACCTGGCCTTCAATGAAAACATCTCCACCAGCGAAGACCACTTGGAAAGGCTGCTGATTAAAATTCAAAATTTTGATCCCGCCGGAATTGGTGCCCGCGATCTTCAGGAGTGCCTATTGCTTCAATTGTACAAAAAAGATTATGGCGACAATCCTGCCATTTCTTTAGCAGAAACCATCATCAGTGAGCAAATGGAAGCCTTTTCCAAAAAACACTATGACAAAATTAAGCGCAGCCTGAAGATTGATGACGAACAACTCAAGGCAGCCATTTTAGAAATCGTAAAGCTCAACCCAAAACCAGGCGAAACTGGAGTATCCAACTCCAAAACCCAATACATCGTTCCGGATTTCACTGTAACCAATACGGATGGGGTGCTAGAAGTAAGCTTAAACTCAAGGAATGCACCCGATTTGAGAATATCAGCCTCCTACAGCGAAACCCTCAAAGCTTACGACAGTTCGCCCAATAAGGCCCAAAACCTTAAGGATGCCGTGCAGTATATCAAACAAAAACTTGATGGGGCCAAATGGTTCATAGACAGCGTAAAACAGCGCCAAAACACCCTGATGAGCACGATGGAAGCCATTGTTCAACGTCAAAAGGAATTCTTTATTGAAGGTGATGAAACCTGCTTGAGACCTATGATTCTTAAAGATATCGCCAATCAAGTTGGACTTGATATCTCAACCATCAGCAGGGTGGCCAATAGTAAATATGTAGAAACCTCCTTTGGTATTTTCCCATTAAAATTCTTTTTCTCAGAAGGCATCGTTAATGAAGATGGGGAAGAGGTATCAAACCGCGAAATTAAAAAGATTCTGAGCAACGCTATAGAAGCTGAAGACAAGTCAAAACCATTGACGGATGAAGCCCTAATGGACTTGCTCAAAGAAAAAGGCTATAACATTGCGAGACGCACAGTAGCAAAATACCGAGAGCAATTAAATATTCCTGTAGCGCGCCTCAGGAAGGAGCTTTAGACAAACCCCAACAATTAACATTAAACCCCAGTTCTATTGTGATTCTGATGAATATTTGTGATGATAAGGTTTCCTATGTTATTTTTATATTATTTCTGATTTATCTCGGCTTTACCGCCGTGTTCCCCGACCTAACTTTGCACACAATAAATACATTCCATGGGTATTAACACCATTTTCAAGATCTTTCTCCCTAAAGACCGTATATTCTATGGTCTTTTCGAACAAGCAGCAGAAAACATTACTGTAATGGGGAAATTACTAGAACAGCTTGTATTCGAGGCTGATTCAGATAAGCGTGATGCTATAGCCAAACAACTTGAGGATTATGAGCACAAAAATGATGAACTCACACACAGAGTTTTTCAGGAATTGAGTAGAAATTTTATCACTCCTTTTGACCGAGAAGATATTCACTATCTCGCAACAGCTTTGGATGATGTGGCCGACTATATTTGGGCATCTGCTAAAAAAATTCAGTTTCATGGCGTAAACCCACAAGACCAAGGAATTCAAAAAATGGCTGAAGTGATTCGCCAAAGCGCTACAGAAATCGGAAATGCCGTTTCTCAATTGCGCGAATTAAAGAATCCAGGAAAGATTACGGAATCACTCGTAAAAATCAATAGCATGGAAAACCATGCGGACGATATTTTCGACATGAGTATCAAAAACCTCTTTGATAAAGAAAATGATTTTAAAGAGCTCATCCGCCGCCGTGAAGTCTACACTGTCATGGAAGTGGCTACAGATAAATGTGAAGATGTGGCCAATGTCATTGAAACCATTATCGTTAAATACGCCTGATAATTCGCAGGTATGACTACACTAACCCTGCTTATCGTTATTGTATTTATCGCGTTGATCTTTGATTTGATCAATGGATTTCACGATGCTGCAAACTCGATAGCAACCGTTGTAAGTACTAAGGTGTTATCTCCCTTTCAGGCCGTGGTTTGGGCGGCCTTCTTCAATGTAGTTGCTTTTTGGATTTTTGACCTGAATGTGGCCGACACTGTGGCTAAAACTGTTATTGACCCAGGAGCTATAAATCTGATTGTAGTAATTGCTGGACTGGTAGCAGCTGTGTTCTGGAATTTGCTTACTTGGTGGTTGGGTATACCCTCAAGTTCATCACATACCCTTATGGGTGGTTTCGCTGGCGCAGCCGTGGCCCACGCAGGTACATTTAGTGTGCTAGACAACGATGTAATCTTAAAGACAGCTGGGTTCATATTCCTTGCTCCATTAATCGGTATGTTCATAGCATATCTTCTTACTGTTCTTATTATTAATATCTGCCGTAAGGCAAATCCGTATCGTGCAGACCGCTGGTTTAAACGCCTGCAATTGGTTTCTTCTGCGGCCTTCTCTATTGGTCACGGTGGTGCCGATTCTCAGAAGGTAATGGGTATTATCGCCGCTGCTATGATGGTGTTTATCGCCCATTCTGAAAAAGAAAACAAAAGCTTTAAGCCAGCTACTTGGATGAATGTAGAGAAAAAAGACCAAGGGAAAATTAATATTATAAGTGCTGACGTTACCATTGAGAAAGCCGAATACACATACTACGACTCAGTGTCTAAAAAAGATAAAAAAGATACCGTGGGCGGTATAAGCGGGAAAATCGTAGACGGCAACATTGCGATTAAAGACAAAAATGGCATGCCTATTCTAGGCAAAATTGATATCAAAAATGGTTCACTTAGTAATATCGAAGCCGCTGGCCACTATAGCCATCTAAGCCATAAACGCCAGATTTTAGACAATGACAGCATCGTTATTCATCACGGGGCGGCTATTATAAAAAGAGGCAAGCTTTCGTTCGATAAACTGGCCAGTATATCTATGATCCATACAGATGGCTCGGTGCATGAAGGAAAAGACAAAATACAAGGTGGCTCGTTCCAAATAAAAGAAGGAAAAGCGGTTTTAAAGCCTAAAAAGCGTCTATTCATCCCCGATTGGATTGCCTTTGCATGCTACGCAGCCATCGGCCTGGGTACGATGATGGGTGGTTGGAGAATTGTAAAAACCATGGGTACCAAAATCACAAAAGTTACTCCGCTTGAAGGCGTTGCCGCAGAAACCGCCGGCGCTATAACACTGTACGGTGTTTCTCAAAGCTTGGGTATTCCGGTGAGCACAACCCACACCATTTCAGGAGCTATAATGGGTGTAGGTATGACCAAACGACTCAGCGCGGTGCGTTGGGGGGTAACCGTTAGCTTGCTGTGGGCATGGGTATTAACCATTCCTGTAAGTGGATTGGTAGCAGCTTTGGTTTACTACGCATTCAAATTGTTCAATTTCTAACAGAATCGAATCTTAATAAACAAAAAAGGGTGGAGGCTAGCTCCGCCCTTTTTGTTTTATAAACGTCGCAGATTCAATAGTTCTTCCTTAGACAACCACATTGCCTCAAACTGGGGGACAACGAAACAGAGAGGCTCACTGGGTCTTTAAAAGGCCTACAGATTACCTGATATATCCATCAACATCCCGGCTTCAGAAAAAGACAAACACCTGCAGGTAGCAAAAAAAAGGGTGGAGATAGCCTCCACCCTTTTTAGAACCTCAAATCCAGTGTTTACTGGTGACTGAACGTACGGGTATTGGTAGCAAAACCAGCGCCCAT
>JBEIRK010000192.1:0-3502 GCA_040376005.1 Flavobacteriales bacterium | reverse complement strand
TTTACCGCAGAGAACCAAGGTTGGGATGGGACTTATAACGGCAAAGCAGTTCCCGAAGGGATGTATGTGTATACCCTAAAAATCACCACATTTACTTACGACAAGGTTCAAGAACAAGGGGTGGTGATGGTGTTGAAGGGGGATTGAGTTTGGGATTGTAGTACTGATTTAACTAGTGGTATTTCTCGAAATCTAACAGGACTCTAATGGAAGTGTTTGTATAATAATTGTTTAAAAAATATGACAAAATAAATTTGGTTTTATAAAAAAACACTATAACTTTGATAGTGCAGAACTAAAATACTATGAAAAATCTAATCCTAAAAATCGCAACCCTTTGTTTATTTGTATCTATTGCAACAATAGGCAAGGCCCAAAACTTCAGCATTACTTCTACAAATTCACAAGTTTGTCTTGGTACAGTAACTGCACAGGCTTATGATGCCTTTAATACGCCAATTGGTGCTCCATATACTGTTCCTGCTGGCACAGGTGGAGCTGGTTGCACGACTGGGGTCACAAATCCACCCGCTTATGTTATTTTTACAGATGGAAGCTGCACTATTACAGTAAATGTGAATACAACTTATAATTGTCCGGCCGCAAATCCATGTGCTTGTTCTTGTATTGCAGGAGGTAGGACGTTTCAAGTTGTATTAACTGCTGGCTCTGGTGGGTGTGCTCCTACGAGCTATTTGCTTACACTCGTTTTGTCTTAAACAAAATAGAATCGCCATGCCCCATAGTAATGAGCTACTTGGGGTATGGTTTTGTTTTAATTTCGTATTATATTTGATATTAATATCTAGAAGACAATTTTGAGATTTATATGTGTAATATTGATATTTGGTGTTTTGGGTATTCCCAATATTTGTGGTCAAAACATTCAATGGTTACAAAGCTATGGGAATTCACTTTCTTGGGATGTTGCTTTGAGGGTAGTGGCAAAGCCAAATGGAAACATTGTTTTTGGCATTAATGGGTTTAGAACAAATGCAAATGACACTGTAACTTTGGGTAATGATAAATATTACTCGAATAAAATAGTTAATTCTCGCAGTTTTTTGGTTGAACAAACACCAAGTGGAAAAATTCAAAAGACCATGATGGTATTTGAAGGTGGAATGGCAGATTTTTGTCAAGATGCCAATGGCAATTTTTATGTTATTGCAACATTAGATAAAGTTAACTCACAATTTATTGGCAATAAAATGTTGTATAGGGCAGACGGTGATGTTGTTCTTATTAAATACGATAAAAATTTCAATTTAAAATGGGTTAGACAGTATGGTGATTCTGGAAATTGTCGAGGAGGTCAAATTTATAGCTCTCAAGGTCAATTGTTTTTATCAGCCCAAATTATTGGAATGGGAGTAGACTTTGGTGGACAGATATTTACCAGCCCAAATAGTAACTTTACAGGGGTGGAGATCTTTGCATCAATAGATACTGCCGCAGGAGATATGGTCTGGGGTAAATATTCTTCTCAATTGAGTTACGGAATTCACAATGTAAATATTTATGAAATCCTGAAAATGGCGAATGGAAAAGTGTTTGTCTGTGGTGCCAATTGGAATCCTGACGACATTGTTATTCAATCCGATACGCTTTTTAAGTACAGTGCATTTGTAATTCGGCTAAATCAAGCAGGAATTTACGAAAGAATGTTCTGTTTTAAAAATCGATTTTCATCAAAAAACATAGTTTCTTATAAGTACGATTTAAATAATAGTATATCTTCGCTAACTACCGACGGAAAATCTCTTTTTATCAGTGGGGTTTTCAGAGATTCATCATACTGGAACGGTGATACCATTGTTCAAGACCCGGGGACAATTTCTTCGTCATTCGTAGCAGCCCTTTCAGTTGGGTTGAAGGAGAGTTGGTTTTACAAACCAACAAAAACTACCAAAGAAACAAATATAGAATACTCAAGTTCAATTACACATTATAATGGCTACTTATATGCAGGTGCTCAAATGAATTCCAATGTGACGGTGGATAGTGCCAATTTTACACTGCCTAAAGGAGCAAATTGGAGCATGATGATTCAGAAATTAGATGTATCGGGCAATCGACTTTGGGCAATGATGGACGGAAGGGATGCATATTCCTTGAAACCTGTTGCCACAAAGGATGGAGTATTTATTGGTGGCGGTTATTTGGATTCATTAACGTTCTCGCCATACAAAGTAAAGTCTTCTGGCAATTACGACGCCTTCATCACCCGCATTTCTGATAATACCATCACCCGTGGCACAGTTTCTAAAGGCCCTCATTGTGCCGGAGATACTTTTCGCATTCCTTATACCAAAGAAGGCAATTTTGATTCTCTTAATTATTTTATTGCAGAACTAAGCGATGAAAATGGAAGTTTTGATAAAGGTGCCCGCCGATTGGGCGCTGTAAGAACCAATAAAGACAGTGTAATCCGTGGTGTGCTGCCGCTGTTTCAAGTGCAGAGCTCTCTAAACTACCGTATCCGAATTCGCAGTACCCGGCCTGCGGTGCAGAGCTTTTATAAGCTGGAGACCCTAAAACTGCTCATTTACTCGCGCGATAAAGCCTATGCAGGTAAAGACACCGCCATTTGTCCGGGTGATACGATAACCCTCAAAACATACGGCGGTACCAAATGGGAGTGGAGTCCAAAGCAAAACATGCAAGACTCCACCAAAAGCAGCACCAAAGTGTGGCCTACCAAAACCACCAAGTACCGCATTGTAATTTCCGATAGTTCGGGTTGCGGAGCCGCGGATACAGCCTACAAAACAGTCATCCTCCGCTATCCCCAAGCCAGTCTAAATACCACAGACAGTACAGTGTGCAAAGGCGATACGCTGTGGTTGATATCCACGTTCAAGGGTGGCGACAGTATAGGCTATAACTGGCAATGGCAAAGCAGTGAAACAGGTACATGGATAACCCAAAGCAAAGGACAAAATCAACAACAAACGGTGTTTGGGTACAAATACAACCAAGATACCACCATAGCGCTGCGTTTATTGCTCAGCGATGGTTGTCCAAGACCTCAGGATACCACCGAGATAAAAGTGGGTCCCAAATCTCCCTTGAAACTGTTGCTACAAAATCAGGATACATTGCTGTGCGCAGGTGTGCCATACTCCGCCAAGGCCAAAGGCCAAGGCGGGGATGCTGCAAATTACCAATTTCGGTGGGCCTTGATGCCAAGCAATACCCAGCTATCTGGTGCTGATAGTATCCATTGGGTACCAACACAAATCAGCCAATTGAGGATAACCCTAGCCGATGGCTGCATGGAAAGAGAAGATACGCAGTATGTGCAAATCAACATCCGTAAACCGCTGCAAGCCAATAGCAACCTGCGCGACAGCACGCTTTGCTTTGGTCAGCATACCAGCTACACAGCGCAAGGCACAGGCGGGGATACCGCCAATTACCAATTTACTTGGATGTTGGATGGAAAACAGTTGGACACAGGAAAAGTGCTTGTGTTGAATTCGAAAATGCATTTTGACAA
>JBEIRK010000059.1:0-15927 GCA_040376005.1 Flavobacteriales bacterium | reverse complement strand
ATCAGTGCCTGAAGTATTTGTAGCGCCGGCAGTTTCTGTAGCCACATCACCTGTTTCGGCACTTGCGGTCCCAGCTGGGCCTTTGGTTTCTGCAGGAGCATCTGCTATTCTATCTTCTGCGATTCTCTCTTCCGCAATGCGGCGTCGGCTGCCACTTCGGGCATTCCTATTGCTTGGTTTGCCTTGCTGCGCAATGCGCGGGCGGTCTTGCTTGCTGTTGTTATGATATACTGCCTCGCCTGTGTTCGGGGCGCTGATGTTAGTGGGCGCAGGCTTGGCAAGCGTGTCTGCAGCGGTAGTTTGAGGTGCGGCCGCTTGTGGCGCTGCGTCTGCGGTAGTGGCGGTGGTTTGTTGGGTGGCCTGTTCCGTGGTACCCAAGTTTTTATCAAACAGGGGAATACCGGCCAAAAACCAACATGCGATATAGATCAGCACCACAGTATTGAGCCAAAAGAACATAGCGCCTCTGCGTTTGCGGTTCTTTTCAAGAATGCCTTGCAGCATACCCTCAGGCATGGCGCTGGGCGCTTCTTTCATTTTGCGCTTGAGAAATGCATCGAAGGCATCCTGTTCGCGCGGTGTACTATTTTTTTCTTCAGGCAGCATAGCCTTTTTCCTCCATTAATTTTTTGAGCATGCGGCGGGCTTTGAAGAGTTGGGTGCGGCTGCTTACTTCCGAAATCCCCAACAATTCTGCGATTTCCGCATGCGATTTTTCTTCTATTGCGTACATGTTCAGTACCAGTCTATATCCCGTGGGCAGCAATTGTATCAGTGTCATGAGGGCATCTACTGAGATAAGGTCATCGGGTTCTGCCACAGCTTCTGCCTGATACTCCAATTCATCAACATCTGCCCATTTGATTTTGTTTAGCGGCCTGCGCAGTTCGTTGATGCAGTAGTTGCACATCACGCGGTACATCCACGTTTTAATACCGGATTCCCCACGGAAGGAACCGAGTTTGTCTAGAATCTTTAAAAAGCCTTCTTGGAATAGGTCTTCTGCGCTTTCTTGACTGTCGGAATAGCGACGGCATACGGAGAAGAGTACAGGGCCAAACTCCCTATACAACCAGGTGATGGCCTCGCTATCGCCGCGGCCCGCAGCCTGAATAAGATCTTTCTCTGTTGCAGTCTTTCGGCTAAACACAGTTGCTTTTACTCCGGAAATGTACATCTTTTATGGATTCCGTCCATAGTATTGACATCATTTTTCGGGAATGTTGCCCCGTTTTCGAAAAAAAATAAAAAAATGTAGTCCTAGGGTTCCTCTATTGCGCTAGCGCAATACGCAGGCATAGAATCAAAGTTTGCGCAGCAGCGAAGCAATGGAGGTTTCGGCATTCAGGATGCCCGACAATTCCTCAATCTTCACGCGTTTTTGCTCCATGGTATCGCGGTAGCGCAGGGTTACGTCGCCGTTGGTAAGCGAATCGTAATCTACGGTAATGCAGAACGGGGTCCCGATAGCATCCATGCGGCGGTAGCGTTTGCCTATGGTGTCTTTGTCTTCAATGTACAGGTTCATATCAAAACGCAGTTCATCGTAGATTTTTTGTGCCAATTCTGGCAGACCATCTTTTTTCACCAAGGGCAGAATAGCGGCTTTTACGGGCGCCAAAGCGGGTGGAATTTTCAGCACCACGCGGCTGTCGTTTTCCAACTGCTCTTCGGTATAGGCTTCGCTGAGCACCACCAAAAACAGGCGGTCCAGTCCTACGGAGGTTTCTACCACGTAAGGAATATAGTTCTCATTGGTTTCAGAATCGAAGTAGCGCAGTTTTTTGCCGCTAAATTCTTCATGTCTGGCCAAGTCAAAGTCGGTGCGGCTGTGTATGCCTTCTACTTCTTTGAAACCAAAGGGGAAGTTGTATTCAATATCCACCGCTGCATTGGCGTAGTGCGCCAATTTTACGTGGTCGTGGAAGCGGTAGTTTGCGGCATTAAAGCCAAGGGCTTGGTGCCAGCGCAGGCGTTGGTCTTTCCAGAAAGCGTACCACTCGAGTTCGGTGCCGGGTTTGCAGAAAAACTGCATTTCCATTTGTTCGAACTCTTTCATGCGCATAATAAATTGGCGTGCAATTATCTCATTGCGGAAGGCCTTACCTGTTTGGGCAATCCCAAAGGGAATTTTCATGCGGCCGGTTTTCTGCACATTTAGAAAATTCACAAAAATCCCTTGGGCAGTTTCAGGGCGCAGGTACAGGGCTTCATCGGCTTCGGTGGCACTCATTTGGGTGCTGTACATGAGGTTAAACTGGCGCACATCGGTCCAGTTTTTACTGCCGCTGATGGGGCACACAATACCCAGTTCGATGATGAGGTCGCGGATGAGGTCTAGGTTGCCCGATTCCAGGCCCTCGCGCAGGGTATTGTCTACGCGTTCTATGGTGGCCATATATTCAGACACGCGGGGATTGGTGCTGCGGTACATGGCTTCGTCAAAGGTTTCGCCAAAGCGGGCTTTGGCTTTTTCTACTTCTTTATCCGCTTTTTGTCTGAGTTTTTCTTGGTGCTCTTCGAGCAATACATCAGCGCGGTAGCGTTTTTTGCTGTCTTTGTTGTCAATCATGGGGTCATTAAACCCATCTACGTGACCGCTGGCTTTCCAAATTTTGGGGTGCATAAATATGGCGGAATCCAGTCCCACGATATTCTGGTTGAGGCGGGTCATGGCCTCATACCAATAGCGGCGAATGTTGTTGCGCAGCTCTACCCCATTTTGGCCGTAATCGTACACGGCGGCCAGGCCATCATAAATTTCAGATGATTGAAATACAAACCCATACTCTTTGCAATGGGAAATAATCTTTTTAAACAGCTCTTCACTCATAAAGCGGGGCAAAGATAAGCAAAGGCGGAGGTAGTGTTTGAACCCGCAGAGAAATTCCTATGTCCCTTCTTGCGCTTTTTCTCAGCTGCTTAGCAAACATAATCTCCAAATGAAGGCACTAAGATTTCTCACTTAGGCATACTTTTTGCTTATAAAAAGACATGTTAAAACAGGCCAAAGTAGTATTGCTATCCTTAGCAATTTTATGCCAGGCTTGTTTATTGGCATTTCCCGGCCAAAAGGTTCGGGTAACGGGCAAAGAGCTGCAGAGCAAATACAGCTCAGTTTCTGAGCAGGTAGCCATTTATGCGCCCATAGACATAGAGGAGTCGGATTCCGATGACAGTCCAGAGAAAAACCTCAAGTTTGAGTATTTTATCACATGCAAGCCGCAGCAAACCCCGGGCTTTTTTAAGTCTTGGCGGGTAAGCCATAGCTGTCAGGCACCGGTTCACGACTGGCATGCCTTGCATTGTGTCTTTCGCATTTAGCATTTCTTCATTTTAAGAATCTGGGAAACGGAACCCCGATTCGCAGTGCGGGCTGCCTGAAGGTGTTGCTTGTGCTTTGCGGCATCTATGCTGCGCAAACCGTATGTATTCTCTGTTGAAAACGAAGAAATTCAATGACAAAAAAAACCAATTCAAACGAAGAGGAACTGTGGTTGCACAACCTGCGGCATTACTTGCCCACGCAATCGCCTCTTAAAGACTTTATACACCACAACACCCTGCATGCCTTTCAGGAATTGCCATTCCATGAAGCCCTGCAGCAGGCCTCCGAAACTTTCGGATACCGCAGCTACATGCCCTTGGAGCATTACAGAAAGGCCTATGCCGGAGGAAGAATTAGCGAGGCCGCGCTAGACAGTGCAATACAGCGTCGATTCTCTAAAGAATCGCTTGCCGTAATTAAGCAGCAGCTATTGCATGGCACCTATAACGAAGCTATAGAAGCCCGCATTGGCGCGATGCACGGCTGCTGGCATAGCGAATATCACTTCAGTCCTGAAAAGCAGGTACACCCTACCCTGTTCCGTATTATAGGCATGTACCTAGACCAAGGCATTTCTACCAAGCCTTTTCCTGGGGTGCAGCGCGGGCTATTGGCCGCAGTGCGGAAATTGGAAAGTGATAGCTACATCAGTTTATTCCAATCGGAACGTGCCCGTCTCTTGCTGCTGCATAGCCAGTGCAAATTGGGGCACCTTTTATCCATATTGGTAGGCAATCCGGAATGGTACGAGCAGTACTTGTTCGACCAGCAGTTTGCACATCCCGGTTGGTCGGGCATGGTAGCCGTATTGGAAGCCCAGCCACAGAGCTTGCTAGATGGCAGAAAAATCACTTTACACGATTTCATAGCCTTAGAACTGCTGCTGGAGATCGACGCCTTGGATTCTGCATTCGGCAGCACTTGGCCCCCCTTGGCAGACAAGGTAAAACAGCGTCCGTCCGAACTCTTTGCCACACCTAAAGACAACACCCTGTTTCAAGCCTATGCACTGTGGCAAGAAGCCTATGAATTCACGTATTACGACAGTGTATTGGCGGGCTTGAGTAGCAAATCCAGCACCGAGACAGCTTCCCCAGCAGCGGGATTTGACGCATTATTCTGTATCGATGACAGGGAATGTTCTTTGCGAAGACACCTCGAGAGCTTGCACCCAGGCAGCCGCACTTTTGGTACACCAGGCTTTTTCAATATTGATTGTTACTACCAGCCCGAGCATGGTAAGTTTCACACCAAAATTTGCCCCGCACCCATGCAACCCGGCTTTCTCATTAAAGAGAGTCACAATTTGGGTAAAACAGCCAACGACACGCACTATACCAAAAAAAGTCATGGCTTGCTTCTGGGTTGGCTCATTGCGCAGACCCTAGGCTTTTCGTCTGCTTTGAAGTTGTTCATCAACATTTTCAAACCCAGCGTGGGACCTGCAACTACCTATTCATTCAGGCACAGCCAGCAGGCCTCAAGTTTGAGCATATTGGCTAGCAATCCGCCACAAACCTCGCATGGTTTGCAAATCGGGTATACCATTGAAGAAATGGCTGATCGGGTTGAGAGCCTATTGCTCAGCATAGGTTTACACAAAGGGGTGCAAGAATTTGTATATGTAGTAGGTCATGGTGCCAGCAGCATCAACAACACCCACTATGCGGGCTATGACTGCGGTGCATGTTCGGGCCGACCTGGTTCGGTAAATGCGCGGGCCTTTGCCACCATGGCAAACCATCCGCAGGTGCGGGCAATACTTGCGCAGCGCGGACTGCAGTTGGATGAGAACACCCGCTTCATAGGCGCCTTGCACGATACCACCCGCGATGAAATCCAATTCTACGATTTGGACACCCTGTCTGAGGCACAAAAGGCTGCCCACACAGCGCATGTAGCGGTATTTGAAAAAGCCTTACAAGCCAATGCCGTAGAACGCAGCAGGCGTTTCGAACTTTTATCGAGCCACAAAAGCGCGGAAGCCATACACAAGGGGGTAAAACACCGTTCTGTGTCGCTTTTTGAACCCCGACCCGAGCTCAACCATGCCACCAACGCGCTTTGCATCATCGGTCCGCGCAGTTTCACCAAGCAGGTATTTCTCGACCGCAGGGCGTTCATGAATTCCTATGACCCAGACTTGGACCGCGAGGGCAAGCATTTGTTGCGCATCATACAGGCGGCCGCGCCTGTGTGCGGAGGCATCAATTTGGAATACTACTTCTCCCGGGTAGACAATTACCGCTTGGGAGCAGGCACCAAATTGCCACACAACGTAATGGGATTGATAGGCGTAGCCAATGGCACAGACGGCGATTTGCTCACAGGATTGCCTCGACAAATGGTAGAAGTACATGAGCCCGTGCGCTTGCTGATGGTGATTTACCAAGAACGTGAAATCATCATGAAAGTGTTACAAGAATTCGGTGGCACGGCTGAATGGCTCGACAGGCAGTGGGTGCATTTGGCCTGCATAGAACCCGAGACGGGTGCGTGCTTTCTATACCAAAACGAGGAATTTGTGCCCTACCAACCACAGAGCAAGCCACTGCATATTTATAGCACAGAACTTGATGCCTACTTGAAACTCGAGTCAGACTTACCCGTAATGTTATTGGAGGACACTGCATGGAACATGTAATGAATCTATTCTTGTGCATTCCCGCTTTGGGATTCTTGGTGAGTTTGTTTATTCCCGGGAAACGAGAAATTCAATTGTCGCGTGTGGCATTTTACACTGCAGGACTGAACCTGCTCTCGCTTATGGTGTTTGTGGTTTTTTGGATTTTTTCAGGAGCCCCAGAATTAAATATCAAGGATATATTCCTATACCGTTCGCCGCATTACGAATTTTTATTGGATTTTTATTTCGATAAAATCGCTGTAGTGTATTTGCTGGTTGGGAGTATGCTCACCTTTCTCATCACCATTTACAGTAGGTACTATTTGCACCGCGAATCGGGCTACAAACGCTTCTTTAATACCATATTGTTTTTCTATTTGGGATATAATATTGCGGTATTATCGGGCAATTTTGAGACCCTATTTATTGGGTGGGAAATACTGGGTATTTCCAGTTTTTTACTCATTGCCTTTTACCGCGACCGCTATTTACCCACGCGCAATGCGGTGAAGGTATTTTCAGTGTACCGTATTGGTGATGTAGGAATACTCTTGGCCATGTGGGCGAGCCACCATTTGTGGCATGAGAATATTACGTTCATGAAATTGCACAACCAATTGTTGGTGCATGAACATTTGGCAGGCCACACCTTGCTGGGTGTGTTCATTTCGGTTATGATTGTGATTGCAGCTGCAGCGAAATCCGCACAATTGCCATTCTCCTATTGGTTGCCGCGCGCCATGGAAGGCCCTACCCCCTCAAGCGCCATTTTTTATGGCAGTTTGTCGGTACATTTTGGAGTGTTTTTATTATTGCGCACACATCCTTTTTGGGAAAATCAAATTAGCGTAAGAATTCTTATTGCGCTGCTTGGATTAAGCACCAGTATTGTAGCCACATTCATTGCGCAGGTTCAAAGCTCTATTAAGAGTCAAATTGCTTATGCCTCTGTTGCACAAATTGGATTAATCTTCATTGAAATATCCTTAGGATTTGAGAATCTCGCATTATTTCACTTTGCGGGGAATGCGTTTTTAAGAACCTACCAATTATTGGTTTCCCCTTCTTTGGTGAGTTATTTAATTCGCGAGCAGTTTTACAATTTCGAGCCCCACAAAGACCGCAGCAGTATTCGCTTGTACGAAAAGCTACAGAATACCTTATTTATTCTGAGTATACGCGAGTTTGGCTTGGATGATTTTATGAAAAAATGGGTGTTCAATCCCTTTAAAATCATCGGACGCAAATTGTCATTCCTCAATCTCAAGAATATTTTTCTGTATGTCATACCCACCTATCTCATCGGGATATTTTTCGTATTTCACAAAAACGATATTCCGAATGCCTTGCGGGAATACTTACCTGCCACATTTGCATTGGTTGGACTAAGCATGGTCATGCGTTCCTTTGGTGAACGAAAAGACCCCAAACTCGCCTGGTTGCTCATCATTCTCAACCACTGCTGGATTGCATTGGCCATTTCATTTAACGACAAGTTCAACTGGGAGCATATTTCTATGTACCTCAGTGGGGTACTTATTTTTGGAATACTCGGATATATTTTCTTGAGAAAATTGGGACACAATGAAAATGCACATTTCGATTTGCAGCGGTATTACGGACACGTGTATGAACATCCCCGATTCGGAGTAGCCTTTCTATTGGCCGGACTAGGCCTCATGGGCTTCCCTATTTCGTACACATTTATTGGCGAAGATTTGATATTCAGCCATATTGGTGAACATCAATTTTTCTTGGCTTTTTTCAATTCACTTGGATTTATCCTGGGAGGTATTTCCATAGTGAGACTCTATGCACGACTATTCATGGGTCCGCATATCAAAACCTATCATGAAACTCCCACCCAATCAAAATAAACAACAATGAAAAACAACACTATTTTCTCTGATTTCAGAGCCGCGTTAAAAACGGATATACTCTCCGGATTTTTGGTTTCCCTCATCGCATTGCCCTTGTCTTTAGGCATCGCCAATGCCTGTGGTTTCCCTCCCATTATGGGATTAATTACTGCCATTACAGGTGGGTTGTTTGTGTCCTTCTTTATGGGTTCAGAATCAACCATAAAAGGTCCAGCAGCTGGCTTAATTGTAATTATGGCGGGCTGTGTAGCCGCGTTCAAAGAACTCACCCACGACGAAACTATGGCCTGGCAACTCACCGCAGCTGTGGTGGCGCTTGCTGGGGTTTTACAATTCATTTTAGGTTATTTAAAAGTAGCCCGATTGATTGAAATATTTCCACTATCTGCAGTGCATGGAATGCTTGCTGCCATTGGCATCATCATTATGGTTAAGCAACTTCCCATTGCCCTGGGCGATAGTCCTGCGTTAAACAAGGGTAAAGACATTATCGATATGATATTGAATATCCCAACGGATATTACGCATGAAAACACGCAAATTGCCATCATAGGTATGGTATCATTGGCCATCATGTTTGTATGGAATTATGTACCCATAAAATGGTTAAAGAAAATCCCTGCTGCCTTTGTGGTGCTAGTTACTGGAGTGATAATGGGCCGTATTTTGCATTTGGATGACCATATACTTGCAGGTCTAAATCCCTTAGTACATATTGAAGGTATTTCTCTCCATTTAAATGCCAATTTTGGAATATTTTCTTCGGCTTACCTGCCCATAGTCCTTGAATACACCGCACTCATTGTAATCATCGGAAGTTTAGAAAGCCTGCTTAGTGCCAAAGCTGCAGATTTATTAGACCCTCAAAAAAGATCTTCTAATATGCACAGAGATTTGCAAAGTGTGGGCATCGGAAATTCGGTCGCGGGTCTCTTGGGTGGTTTGCCAATGATTAGTGAAATCGTGAGATCTAGTGCCAACCTTGGTTATGGCGGCAGAACCCGCTGGTCAAATTTTTTCCATGGTTTATTCTTGCTCATATTTGCAGTATTGCTGTATCCTGTAATTAATTTAATTCCTATGGCTTCTTTGGCCGCGATGATGATGTATGCAGGATTTAGATTGGCATCACCCAAAGAATTTGTAAAAACCTATAAGATTGGTTGGGAACAATTCATCATTTTTATCGCCACCATAATCTTCACCTTAGCCACCGATTTATTGGTGGGTATTTTTGCTGGAATCTTGGTAAAAATCATAATTCAACTGATCAGTGGCGTGCCCATTTCACACTATTTCCGAAGCCGTATCGTTTTAGACACCAATGCACCCGGAATGGTAATTATCCACTTAAATAGCAGTGGTTTATTTACCAATTATTTGAAAGTTGAAAAATACATTCAACAATACGCGACCACACACACAGTCATTTTAGATGTAAGCAATGCGCGCTATATCGACCACTCATTTATGGATAAAATTCATGAACTTCGCCACGCCATCCATGCTGCGGGCGGACACATGCGGGTGGAAGGCACCGAACTATTGAAGCAGAAAAGCGAACACCCCATGGCTGCAAGAAAGGCATTAAAACAATTGACGGACACCTATGAATAAATCCATCTTCGGGGCATTGCTCTTGGGACTGTCGAGCATGGGTCTGCAGGCGCAAAACCGCGAACTCAGATTTAACCTTGACGAGACCAAGGCGCATTACCTCAAATTCACAGCGGTAAATCAAGTGTGGCTGCGCTATACGCAACACAATCCGGGCAGCACCGTGTATGGCGATCCTGTGAAGAATACAGCAGACTTGGGCATACGCCGCCTGCGTTTTCAAGCCTATGGACAGCTCACAGACCGCTTGTTTATCTACACCCAGTTTGGGCAAAACAACCTCACCTATATGCAAACCCGCTTCACGGGCGCATTCTTCCACGATGTGGTCGCAGAGTACACCTTATCCAAAGACAAACTGTCTATGGGAGGCGGCCTCACAGGC
Organism: Flavobacteriales bacterium; assembly: GCA_040376005.1. GTDB lineage: Bacteria > Bacteroidota > Bacteroidia > NS11-12g > UBA955 > JAGXTF01. The sequence goes on along the minus strand of JBEIRK010000059.1, from coordinate 6,091 downwards.
TGGAGTGGCTTAGGGCGCTATGCTTCGCCTGCTGTGGGCTCCATTCTCAGTTTGGATGTGCCTTTGTACATGCAGGCTACCAACAGCACTACAGATCAGTTTCTGCGCAAATTGAGTGTGTATGCCAAGGGCAAACTCAGTAAACTGGATTACCGCCTTGCGGTGTCCCACCCCATGACCGTGCAAGGCAGTGGCCTAGTAGATGCGTATAAACTGGATAGTGTGGCTGCGAGCTTTTCGCCCCGCTACCCCAAAATGCAATACCAAGGTTATGTGCAGTGGCAATTCTTAGACCAAGAAACGGATGTTACGCCCTACACTACCGGCACGTATTTGGGTAGCAAACGCATATTCAACCTGGGTGTGGGTATTATTCAGCAAGCCAAAGCCATGCAGTGGTTGCAGCAGGGTGACACGGTGTATCAGGATATGCAATTGATGAATGCGGATGTATTTGCAGAACTGCCGCTTTCTGGAACAGCTGGCGCTGCGCTTACTTTTTATGGCGCGCTGAGTCGCTACAATATGGGCTACAAGCATTTACGTATGGTAGGTGTTATGAATCCGGCGAACGGCAACAGTTTGGTTGCAGGCGCTGCGGGCAATGCCTTCCCTATGATGGGTACGGGTAACATTGGCTATGCACAAGTGGCGTATTTGTTCCCCAAACTCTCTTCACAATCTGAAGCCAAGTTGCAAGTTTTTGGCACCTGCCAACATGCAAAATTTGATGCCTTGCAAAAAAGCATGACCATGTACGAACTGGGCTTAAACTATTATATCCACGGCACCGTATTGAATAAGTTTAGTTTGGAATACCAAAGCCGACCTGTCTATACAAAAAGCGGCAGCAACTACGCAGCTGATGGACGCAAAGGCATGGTAGTATTGCAGTTTCAGGTAGGGATTTAGCCAAAAAAAAGCCAATAATTTCTCCGAAATTCTCAAGAAGCAGGTGCTGGACCTACAGCATCTGCTTCTTTTTTTTGCTTATACATCTCACTTTCCACCAGCAATGGAAAACACATAATACAGTTAATTATGAAATCAACGCGAGGATTTACAACTTAATCACCGTGTAGACCATACGTTCATTAACGGCTTCTAAAACAAGCTGATAGTGACCTGCGGGCAGTTGATTTAATGAAATACTTATATTGGTTTGAACTGAAGTTGCTTCATAAACTAGCCTGCCAGTAACATCTAAAATAGACAGTCGTGTCCTACTTGGTAAATTTCGAATATGTATTTCATCAGAAACCGGATTGGGATACATCTGTATTTGGTCGCGCAATAGTGACTTGCTCCTGAGGCTTTCCACTTTCACGCTGTCAAACGCCCCAAAACAATTTATAGGTGCCACACCTCTTACTTTGTACCAAGCGGTATCTAACAATTTAAAGCCTATGCCCGTCTTGCCTATAAATGTATTGCCCTTATACCATTGGTATTGGACACCTGGTTCTGCATTGCTTACAAAAAGACTATCTCCTTTTCTTATGATTTTAGGGGTATCGGGTTCTGCTTTTTCGAATATTTTAATGGTATCCGTGTATGTACAAAACACAGGGTTACAGGTTTCAAGAATATAGGTTCCTGCCGCATCTGCGTTTATATGGTCTATGTAGGTTTCTGTTCCTTTAGGCTTGCTCCATGTATAGCAATTCATACCCGTAGGGCCTTGTAATGTTATGGGGAATGCATTGCCACAATAACCAATATCTTTTCCTAAAAAGCCCGATTTCAGAATGGGAAATATTTCAATTTCTTTGCTCACACTATCCATTCTGCTGCCATTGGTAGCCACATATTTCACCTGCCAGATTCCGGTGTCTGTAAACTGGTGGTTCATGCTTTTGGTAGTGTATTTCGATATTGAATTGCCCTTTTTTATTTCCCAACGATAGGCATTGGCTGAAAAAGTATCTACCCCCCAAAACTGAAATTCATTGGTATTGCAATCTTGCTTGTATTTGTAATTGATAGCCGGGGTGTAAAAATAACTTTGATTGGTGTTGAAGTTGCCATTGGTGCATTTTGTCTTTAACAAAATAATGCCCGTATCTTTAACAACCACATTTTGTATTACATCTGAACTAGCATTTGAAACAATACCAATATATGACTTAGCATATCGAGGAAAGACAATAATATCATCATATCCAACTCTTGGCCACCTTAATGTGCTGTTTGATTTTAATGTAGCAACAAGTTGTCTCGAATCTCGAATGGCTTTTTCATTCCAGTTGGATAAATTCCTTCTGAATATTCTATCTGGAAAATCGAACCATGAATAAATGAAATTCCCAGAACTTGAGAATGACATTGCTAGATCTTGGGAATTTGGTAAAACTATGAGACTCCCCATTGCACCTATTTGACTATTGAACTTATATAAATATTGGGTATCGTATAATATTGGTTCAAATCCAATTTTACTGCCATCCGGCGCAATCCATATATTATTAGCCGTGTACATGTCTCCGATATAAGGGCCTGATTTAAAGTATTTTATACATTGAGATAATCCAGAATTTGTTAAGCAGATGATATAATATAAATTATTCCTATACCCATGTGTAATAATCCAAATATCCCTGCCATTTTGATGATTAATTGCATTGATTCCCTCACCTGTTCGATATAATAGTCTCTTGCCCTTTGCCGTAAAAACTACCGAATCACCGCTTACCAGCCAAGATGTTAAAAACAAACCACCCGAATCTCCATGACCAGAATTAACAAATAAATAATACTCAGCAGACTCTTTATGTTTAAGAATAAGCGCCCCTTGAGTTGTGCTCTCATCTCCATTTAGGTCAAAATCCTTGTTGAGCAATTCATTTTTAGCATTGAAAAGATATTTAGCACTGCAGTAAAAAAGGAGATTTCCAAGACTGTCACATATAGATCCTGTCCCCTCCTCAGGCGCGTAAATTGTGGGTTTTGACAAAAATGGATATTTACCTTTATTCCAGTCTATTCTAGTACTATCAGATACATACCAAATATTTGCTTCCAATTGCGCTTTGGAGACATTCACAATGAATATACCAACAACTAATACTAATACCTTTGGCCATATGTCCCTACTCTTCATATTGTATCCTAACACATACAAATATAAGCCTAAAGGTTCTACAACTTCAAATCTCTTGCAAATTCTTCCAAAGTTAGATTGTGTATTTCTAGGAGTCGAAGCAAATATGCTACACCAACACTTTGTCCTTTTTCAACTTGCCAATAATATTTGCGGCTTAATCCATGATCCCAAGCAAATGAAGCATAACTTGTATAGCCCGCCTTTTTGCGCAATTCCTTAAATTTCTGCCCCATTTGCACAAATCGACTGTCTTCAATCTTCATGGGCGCGAAGAGTGTAATTATTAAAATCTTAAAAAACGTTCAAATGCACGCATTTGGGCATTTTTTATATATTTGTTCTAATAAATACTTCAATTAAATGAAAAACTTAATACTACCCCTGATTTTTATTCTAGGTTTTGTGCCGAGAGTTTCTGCCCAAACTGGCTGGTGTGGATTCACAGATGAATTACAAACCATGCAGCAGGATAGTCTCCATTTTGCAATCCAGGACCAGTATTTTTCAGCAGGCCTTGCCAAGTTCAGGGCGCAAGAAGGCAATGTTTACTTACCCAATCCATCACCACCTTGCCCCAACTGCTTTACTGCTGGTGGCTGCCCAAAAGCCACGTATGTATTGCCTGTAGTCGTGCATATTGTACACTTGCCAGGCCACGGCAGTGTAGGTTCAGGCAGCAATATTAGTAGCACACAAGTTGAGAATGCGATTGAACGTTTAAATATGGCCTTTAGGAATGCTTTATTGGCACCTTTCCCTTCGGTGAATGCGGGAATTCAATTCTACCTGGCACAGATTGATGATGCAGGGAATCCATTTGATGGAATTGTGCGGCACAGTATTGAACAAATTCAGTCTGGAATACCAAAGCCGACCTGTTTATACAAACAATGGCAGCACCTACGCAGCTGACGGCCGCAAAGGCATGGTGGTATTGCAGTTTCAGGTAGGGATATAGCCCAAAAAATAGCCATTAATTTCTCAGAAATTCACAGAAGCAGGTGCTGGATCTACAGCATCTGCTTCTTTTTTTTGCTTTTTTTCATGAATGTTTTAATAAAATCATGATTTATAAAAATCTCAGAACTTCCCAAGAATATTATTAAATTCGTATATCTATGAAAGTTTTATTGTTCTGTTTAGGTTCACTTCTTAGCCTTACAACCTTTGCCCAAAACGCAAACCCGGACCGCAAGCGCACCCGCCACTGGGTATTTGGTGAAAACAACTGGATAGAATGGACTGATACTGGCGCCCTGCAACACCCTGGCTCCAAAGCCATACAAACAGAGCAAATGGCAGTGTTTGCAGATACCGCAGGCAAGCTTCAATTGTATTTCGACAGTAAAAACATTTACGATAGCGAACACAATGTAATTGCAAATGGCGCTATTCCTGATGGGTTTTGGAGTGCACACCGGGGGGCTGTATTTGTTCCATATCCTGGCAGTGATAGTCTATGCTACTTGTTTTATACTACATATTCTGTTGGTAGAAACTTCGCCTATGCTTTAGTTAATTGGAAGTCGAAAATAGTATTAAAAACGGAAGTTCTAATGAAAAACTATGTAATTGAAGGAATATCCGCAACTATGCATCAAAATAATTATTTCTACTGGGTTAGTGGAGCTCTTCAAAAATCTGACTATCTCTTTTTCTACTTAATCACGGACAAAGGTATTCTCCCCTGCCCATTTTTACAACCTAATCTTAGCAGTTACAAATCCTCCAGCGGGCAATGTGGGCTATCATTTTCGCTATCTAATAAAAAGATTGTGAATTATGATAGTGATATTAACAGGATGCAGATTGCCGACTTTAACTCATTCAATACAAAACTTTCCAATGCGTATACGAAATATACTCCAGGTTTTGGTTACTTAATTGGTGCAGAATTCTCTGAAAATGACAGCTTTCTTTATACTCAAGCAGGAGCTTATGAGGCATTAAGACAGTTCAGACTTTCTAACTGGAGCAATATAATCATAGACGACAACTCCAAATTTCCAATCAAATACGGTTTTGGACTTTGTAGGTTAAATAACACAAACATAGTGTCAGGTTATTACGGTGGGGATGGAATAACAGATACCAACTGTTTAATGCTCCTTACTAATACAAATCGCGTTTACCAATCAGGAGACTACAACCCAAATTGGTTGAAAGCTACAAATGGAATAAAATATGCTCCTCCTTATTTCCCTTATAACTTTTATCGAAAATACCGTAGCGACTTTTCGTATTTAACCAATTGCAGCAATGGCCTATTCGAATTAAAAGCCATCACAACTGGAACTGAATTAACGGTGAATTGGCAAATTATTAGCCCTAAAAATAAAACAATTAGTATTACTGGAAACAATTATAGTTTAAAAGCGGCAGACAGCGGTTTGTGGAATGTGCGCATGATTGCCAACTACATCAGTGGCAGCGATACCATTGAAAAAGTTATTCCTATTTTCATGCCATTTGAAAACCACATCTTAGGTCCCGACATTCCTGTTTGTAATGATACGTTTTCAATTAGTATGAAAATCCCTAAGAATGCGATTTGTCCTAAGTGGGATAATTTAAGCAGTTTAACGAACAGGGTATTCGATACTTTTGGCTCATATCATGTTCAGTTTTATGATAGTAATTATTGCTATTATGCTGATACTGTTTTGGTTTATAAAGTGGATACTCTACCGAGGCCAATATTGGTATTTTCAAGCAAAGACAGTTTATTCGTTTCCAATTATCAACCTTCACAGGCATGGAAGTTTGCGTATACCAATAGTTTGGTTAGTGACACTTCCAATTCCCCTTATTACAAAGTTAACGATATTGGAATTTGGAAAGTAGAAGTGCTTTCTAACACAGGTTGTAATAGCGCTGCGGATTCCATAATTATTTCCAAACTAAAAACTACACCAATCTTAAATACCAAAATCCAGATCTACCCCAATCCCACAGAAGGAACCATCCACGTAAGCCCTAACGCTAATT
>JBEIRK010000224.1:0-2306 GCA_040376005.1 Flavobacteriales bacterium | reverse complement strand
GACGGTGTGGTAGTATCCGGCACCTTCGACTCCACAACCACCTTGGGTGATTATACACTAACAAGCAATGGTGGCACAGATGCTCTGTTATTTAAAATTTCTGATAACAGTATTTACCGCGGGAATATCTATAAAGGTCCGTATTGCGCGGGTGATAGCATTGAAGTACCCTATCGGGCCTATGGTAAGTATGCAGATACAAATACTTTTTTTGCGGAACTGAGTGATGAGAATGGAAACTTCTATGGAACGCCAAGGCAATTGGGAAATTTAAAAACAAATGCCCTGCAAGGTACAATCCGCGGTGTGCTGCCCTTATTTGATGTGGTGAGCAGCGGAAAATACCGCATTCGTATTCGCAGTAATAGCCCGTTTGTTCAAAGTTTTATGCGGTATGACAGCCTTTATCTGTTGATTTACAGCAAGGATAAAGCCAATCCGGGCGCTGATACAACTATATGCGTTGGTGATAATCTGCAGTTGAAAACTACAGGTGGTACACGTTGGCTGTGGAGTCCAGGAACTGCTGTTACAGACAGTACTGCGCGGATTACTCAATTTATCGGAACGCAAAATACCCGCATGCGCATTGCCATATCAGACAGCAGTGGCTGTGGAGTTCCAGATACCGCATGGAAATATATTGCCATATATCCTAAGTTAGCAGTCACGGTCAGAGATACCGTGGTTTGCCGCAGTACCCAATTTTACATGACGGCAAAGCTTGACGGTGGTCGCCCCTCAAGCAGGAGTATATACTGGTATTCAGGCACCACCTTCCTGGGAAAAGACACTTTAAAGAGCAGCACCTGGCTCGATACCAGTTATATGGCTATAGCCATGGACGGCTGCCCTTCGAACACAGATACTGCTAGAGTGCAGATTTCACTGCCCAATCCACCTGTAATAAGCATTAACGACACGACAGTATGTAAGGGTGAGCTGCTGACATGGAAACCCTCAATTGTGGGCTTTAAGGGCATGCCAGTGCAACTCACTTGGTATAGAGGAAACACGAAATTGTACGACTCTGTGCTCGTGTTGAAAGTAGATAGCAACGAAGTATTATGGCTTCATGGCGATGATTATTGTGCCGCCGCAGAGAATAGAAAGGAACTGCAAGTTAGAGTATTTGATAAGCCAATTGTAACAGGGGCAGTAGATTCATTTTGTGCAAAAGCAGGGCATACCCTAGCCTTTACAACATTACAAGGTAAAGAACCATTCACGTACTGGCTTAATAACCAACAGGTTTCAAACCCAGCATATGCAACAGCAAAACCGTTACAATGGCTGAGATGGTATGCCCAAGATGCCTGTGGTCAGAAGACGGAACTTGACAGTGTACTCGTAAATCAAAAACCTGTAGGCAATATTATTGCCTCACCCGAGAAAGGATGTGCTCCATTAATAGTCACTTTTAGAAGTAATATTGCTGGTGCAACTTGGTATTTAGAAAGCAGCATTATCCAAGGTCAAGACTCGGTTCCATATGCGTATACCAACGCAGGTGTGTATACCGCTAGAATGGTCGTAAATAATGGGGAGTGTAAAGACAGTGTGAGCAAGCAGATTGAGGTTTACGAGGTGCCAACTGCAGCATTTGAAATACAGCAACATGACTTATTAATCGGTGAAGCGAGAACAAGAGTATTGAACACTTCAGGTCCAGCAAAGCGGTATATCTGGTATTGGAAAGACAGCATGCGGGAAAGCAGTAGTTTGGATGTATGGGTTTTGGATTTGCAAGATACTGGCATGAGTAAAGTTTGGATGATTGCTGAAAGCATTCATGGCTGCAGAGATACATTCATAGATTCGGTGCAAGTCCATCCACAACCCATATTGTGGATTCCCACTGCAATAACCTTAAATGGCGATGGATTGAATGATGCATTAGCTGCAGGAGGAATCGGTCTAAAAAGCTATCGTTTCATGGTGTTTAACCGATGGGGAGAGATGGTGTTTTCTGGAAAGGAAAATGAGGAATGGCGTCCAAATAGCGGTATTTTACCAGGTATGTATGTATATCGTTGTATTTATTCCAATTGGAAGGGTACAAAATTTGAGAAAAATGGCACTGTAATGGTGCTACGCTAGAGGGTTCTCAAAATAGGTATTTGAGGCAATTTCGACAAAAGACGCAGAGGAATTAATATGAATTATTTGAATTAAATAAAATGGCCAAATGGACTTTTGAGATGGCTTCTAGAAGGTATCTCAAAAAAGGCATTTGAGTCAATTTCAAGTATTTTGGTGAAAACTGAGGCGGTCCGTGAATTTCAGGCTGGTGGCCTGAAAAAGCG
>JBEIRK010000117.1:0-7784 GCA_040376005.1 Flavobacteriales bacterium | reverse complement strand
TCGTATTGTTTTTTCTTAAAATTGTAGTAACTTGTAAAAACATCCGATTTTGAATAATTATCTTCTCAAAAAATATTTCAAAATTATACTCCTGATTGCAGCATTTGTAATCAGCGTAACTGTGCTGTTTTTAAGTAGGGTACTTACCTCAAAAGTAGCGGCCGAGGAGAAGAAAAAAGTGGCGCTGTGGGCCAAGGCGGTCCAGAGTTTGAGCAATGCGGATGACGAAGCGGATTTGACCTTTTATCTTGAGGTTATTCAAACCAATACTACCATTCCAGCTATTGTTGTGGATGAGACGGGTAAGATTACGCAGCATGCGAATTTGGATAGCATGAAATCCTTGAAGCCTGCGTTTTTAAAGCAGCAGCTTGAGTTGTTTAAATTGCAAAACGAACCCATATTGGTGCCAGTTGTAAAGGGGATAAATCATAAAGTGTATTACGGTGAAAGTACGGTACTGCGCCAGTTGCGCTATTATCCTTATGTGGTGCTTACGGTGATGGCTTTATTTATGATGGTCAGTTACTTTGCCTTTAGCTTTTCGCGCCGTGCAGAGCAGAATCAGGTGTGGGTGGGATTGGCCAAGGAAACCGCCCATCAATTGGGGACACCCATTACATCACTCATGGGTTGGGTGGAATATTTGGAAATGGAGTTGGGTACATTGCCCAATCAGGCGGGAGATGAAATGCGCAAAGATGTGCGCCGTTTGAACATCATTACCGAAAGGTTTAGCAAAATTGGATCTGAACCCGTGTTGCAGATGGTAGATGTGAACAAGGTGCTGCGCAATGCTGCCGATTACATGGAAGTACGTGTGGGCCATGGGGTAGAGTTTGAAATTAGGCTGCATCCAGGTATTGTTTACGTGGAGTTGAATGTCAATTTGTTTGACTGGGTTATAGAAAACTTGATTAAAAATAGCATCGATGCTATGGAGGGTAAGGGCAAATTGTTGATGACAGTTTCTGTCAAAAATCACAAGGTATTCGTAGATATTAGCGATAATGGAAAAGGAATGCCGCGAAATAATTTTAAAGCCGTGTTCAAGCCTGGTTTTACTACAAAGCGCAGGGGCTGGGGACTTGGACTTTCCCTTGCCAAACGCATTGTTACCGACTATCACAAGGGCCAAATATTTGTGAAAGAGAGTATTCCCTTTATTCGTACTACCTTCAGAATTGTACTCAACGAAATGAAGTTTTAGGCTCTGCCAAAAAGGCGTCAGTGCTGGACGGTACTATTGGCTGCAAACCCTGCTTATATTTGTAACATGATTCAACGAATTCAAAGTGTTTATTTGTTGTTGGTGGCGTTAATCGCTACTTTTTTGGTCTTTGCAAATCCACGTTACGCGGGTTTTACTGGGACTGCCAAAAACAATGCATCTGAACTGCACTATGTTTCAACCCAAATCTATAAGGGCAGCGAAGTGCCCACAACGGTAGAAAAATGGATCAATGTCTTGATTTTAATAGGTATAGCGGCTGGAAGCCTTTTCGCCATCTTTTTGTATAAGAAGCGGGAATTACAAAAGAAATTGGCCATTTATATGTGTTTGCTTACCGCCGTTTTGGTGTTGATTATGGTCATGGATTTCAACAGTATGCGCGGGCAATTCCCGGATAGTAACAGTTATCCTGGCTTGTGGAGTATATTTCCCATAGGCATGCTTGTATTTCTGTTTTTAGCATGGAGAAGCATACGCAAAGATGAAGACTTACTGAAAAGTATGGACCGCATACGCTAATCGGTAATGAAAGGTTTTTTACTGGCAATTCTTGCGCTAAGCTCCTGTTTGGCTCAGGCAAGACAGGTTGCGGATACACCGCACATAACACCATTTGAAAAGAGTGGATTTCGAGCTACTGCAAGCTATGAAGAGTGTCGCGATTGGTACTATTCCTTGCAGCGTGCGTATCCTGAACAATGTAGTATAGATACCATGGGTATCAGCGATGGTGGTTTCCCAATTTTTGTCTTTCGTATTTCAGCCTATCCAGAATCAGCTACTCCGCTGAGGGTGTTGGTTATGAATAATATTCACCCAGGTGAACCGGAAGGGACGGATGCAAGTATGATGCTTGCCCGTCGCATACTAGAAAATAAAAAAGGGGCCTGGGATGCGGTGCGGAATGGGATAGACCTTCATATCATTTGTCAATACAATACAGATGGCACCGCAAATCGCGGGTGCTGCAGCCGTGCGAACCAAAATGGTCCTGATAATTACGGTTTTAGGGCCAATGCTCGAAATCTAGATCTGAACAGAGATTTTGCGAAGGCCGACAGTAAAAATGCCCAGGCATTTGCGCGTTATTTTGCCCGATATAAGTTTCATTTATTTGTAGATAACCACACCTCCAATGGCGCTGACTACCAATACACGCTTACTTGGTTTCATACACGGCCAGAGAAGTTGCACAACGCATTGGTTGCGCCGCTGGAGTCATTGGCAACACGCACGGAAAAGGTATTGTTGCAGCGCGGTTATCCCACGGCTCCATATGTTGAAACACGCAGAAATGTGCCAGATAGTGGGATTGTTGCATTTTGGGAAACCCCACGTTTTGCCACAGGTTATGCGGCCATACACCATTGCTTGGGTTTTACAGTAGAAACCCATATGTGGAAACCCTTTGAAGATCGGGTTTGGGCCACCTTGGAGTTTGAAGAAGTTTTTTTGAGAAATGCAGTTGAATTACAAGAAGATATTTTCATCGCATGGCGAAACGCAGCCTTGGACAACAGTCCTATACGCGGAAATCGAAAAGAGTACATCGCCTGGAAATTGGATGAAACGCACTGCGATAGTGTAAATTTTAAAGGCTACACATTCAACTATGTGGTTCACCCAGTTACGGGATTGCCTTTACTGCATTACACCAATACGCCATGGCAAAAGAATATCCCGTATTACAAGTATTTTATACCTACCGATAGTGTGGTTATGCCAAGGATGTATTTTATTCCGCAGGCTTGGCGTGAAGTGATATTTCGATTGCAAAATCAAGGCATAGACATGCGCAGGTTTACACAAGATAGTTTATGGCAACTTAGGGCGACTTACATACAGCAGTATCAAACAGGGAAGAGTCCTTATGAAGGGCATTATTTGCACTCTCAGGTACAAACACGAGATACGCTTATTCCTGTGCAGCTTTATCGCGGAGATTACTATGTCATTGTAACACCTGCCAACCGGCAGGCTTTGGCGCAGTTGCTCGAACCGCGAAGCCCGGATAGCTATTTTGCTTGGGGTTTCTTCGATGCGGTATTGCAGCAGAAGGAAGGATTCAGTGATTATGTGTGGGCAGATAAAGCACAGGAGTTGCTCGAAGCGGACCCCATGCTGATGGCGCGATTTTTAGTGAAAAAGAAGGATCCGGAATTTGCAGCTGACAGTTGGGCTCAATTGAGTTGGATTTACAAAAACAGCCGCTGGTATGAGCCTAGCCACAACCGTGTGCCTGTATATCGGATGGATTGAGGGTGGTTTTTGTAAAAGAGAAAAGGTCTATACAGTGAGTTTTTATTTACCCAGCTTTTGGGCAAAACTCTAAATTTTCACTCTCCGTAATATTCTACGAAGTTGTTAATGGTTTCCCAAAGGGTAATTTTGTGTAAGGTGGCTCCTGTGGGCAAGGCAGCTGCAAGGCGCTTCCAGCTTTCAACAGCGATGTTCTCTATGCTTGGGATACAGTGGCTAAGCCAAGGAACATCAAGGTTGAGGTTTTTGTGATCTAATTCATTGATGATGTGCTCACGAATGATTTTCTTCAGCACTTTTAAATCAATGACACAGCCTGTTTCAGGGTCGGGTTGTCCCTTAACGGTTACATATAAATCAAAATTATGGCCGTGAAAGTGCGGATTTGCGCAGATTCCAAAGACTTCATAGTTCTTCGCGTCGTCCCAGTGCTGCACCCACAGCCTATGGGCTGCGTTAAAATGCTCTTTTCGGGTGAGGTAAAGCGTTGCCATTGCGCTGCAAATTTAGCGCCTTTTTGGGGCTGCTGTCAAGTGTATCGTGTCAGGTTGTGCATATCGCCAAATCGCGCCGGTATAAAGATCCAATACCCAGCCAACAACATTGAATGCGTTGAGGGTAGAGATTTCATTGAATTTGCGCTTTAAATCAACCCTTTCGGTAATAAATCCTTCGCTTTGCACTTCAATGGTCCATGTGGGTGTGGTTTTCCTTCTAAATTTAACAATACTGGCAATTCCATCCTGCAAACTGTCTTTAAATTCCCCGTCTACCACCAAAATAGCAGGGGTGTCGGAAACAAAGTATATCCGCTGCATAGGGCCCGACATCACAGTGGCACAGGAGCTGAGCCAAGAAATGGCCATTGCTGTTAAGACAACCAGGGGAAACGACCTCATACTGCCGCTGGCACTGGTTCTGGATAAAGTGATTGTAATGTGCTTACCACAGTATCAACTTCTTCTTTGGTGTTTTGCTTCCCAAAACTGAAACGCACTGTAGTGCGGGTGCTATTGGGTTCAAGAGCTGCAATGACATGGCTGCCTACTGAGGCTCCTGCACTGCAAGCAGATCCTCCACTTGCAGAAATACCTGCAATGTCAAGGTTAAATAACAACATGCCTCCATTGTCACTTGGAGGCAAACTCACGCTTAATACTGATGGGTTTGAAGCGCCCATGGGGTCGCCATTGAAGGCTACTGTTGGAATGGCTGCACGCAGCTGTGACATCATGTATTGTTTTAATTCAAGGCAATGCTGTCTTTTGGCCTCCATCTGCTCCGTGCTCAATTCCAAGGCTTTTGCCATACCTACAACAGCGTGTAAATTTTCGGTACCGCTGCGCAACTCGCGTTCTTGGGCACCACCTGTGATAATCGCAGCTGGGCGGTTTTTGCGGGGGCAATACAAGAATCCTACACCTTTGGGTCCATTAAACTTGTGTGCTGCACCTACCACAAAGTCAACGTGGCCTGTGGATAGGTCCAAGGGGAACTGCCCCATGGTTTGCACGGTATCAGAGTGGAAATAGGCGCCATATTTGTGTGCGAGCTTACCTACAGTTTCTAAGGGTAATAGGTTTCCTATTTCGTTATTCGCATGCATCAAGCTTACCAAAGCATGCGGTTGTGCTGCGAGCAAGACTTCTAAATCTGCCAAATCTACATGACCTTTTTCGTCCAATTTTACCAAATGCAATTGGACCAAGCCTTGTTTTGCCAAATGCTCTGCTGTATGCAATACTGCATGGTGTTCGATAGGAGAGGTAATGATGTTTTTAACACCCAAAGACTGAATGCTGCCTCGCAATACCATATTGTCTGCTTCGGTACCGCCGCTGGTAAAGATGATTTCACCGGGTTGGCAGTGGAGCAATTTTGCGATGGTGCCGCGGGCTTCTTCAAGTAGGTTTTTGGCTTTGCGTCCGTGTGCATGCGCACTGGATGGGTTGCCATATACTTCGAGTAATGTCTCCGCCATCAAATGCACCACTTCCGGGAATATTGGACTGGTGGCAGCGTTGTCAAAATAGATGCGTTTTTCCATCAAATACGGTTGTTGGTTTCTAAGTACCCTATAATTTTATAACAGAGTTTTGCCATAGAAAATTCTGTGATGATGTCTGCTTTTCTTGGCGCTATTTCAACGATATCAAAGCCTACAATTTTTTTGCGTTCGGCCAATCTGCGGAAGAGTTTGCATCCCTGTATCCAAGAAAGTCCGCCAGGTTCTGCGGTGCCTACTGCTGGGGTTACGGAGGGGTCAAATCCGTCCGCATCAATGGTCAAGTATACATGGTCTGTGAGTTTGTCTATACATGCATCAATCCAAGCATCATCATTCCATAGCTGGTGGGCATACCAGGTGTGAATATTCTCAGAGTTTACGATAAGTTCTCTTTCCTCAATGCATTGGGCTCGAATACCAATTTGCACAAGAGGAATATCCAATTCATGAATGCGTGCCATAACTGAAGCATGACTGTATGGATTGCCTTGGTATGCGCTGCGCAAATCAGAGTGGGCATCGATTTGGATTACAGAAAGATCCTTGTACTTTTTGTGGAACGCGCGCACAAATCCGTAGGTTACGGTGTGCTCGGCTCCCAAAGAAACTACATATTTGCCTGCGTCAATGAGTTCGCTGGTTTGGTCTTCAATGGCTTCAATGGCATCCAGGTCTTTGCGGCCGCGAAAATCCATTTCTTGCAGGGTGCAAATGCCAACTTTTCTATAGGTTTCTTGATCCAGTTCTTCGTCGTAGAATTCAATGTAGTGGCTGGCTTCTACAATGGCAGCTGGCCCTTTGTCGGAACCGCTAACGTAGCTGCTTGTGTACTCATAAGGGACTTGCTGAATTACCACTTTTGCGTGGTTCCAATCGGCAAATTCCGCTTCAGGCATGGCTAAGAAACCATCCTCTGCAGGCAAAACTGGAGTCATGTAGCAAAATTACGCCGAAAGGGTCAAACAGAAAAAGAATTGCGCATAAATCACCTTTATTGCTGCTGTATATTGGTGTTTAAAAAGGATTCTGGGTTAAAGAATACAGTAACCGCAGAGACACAGAGAAGACACAGAGTTAACAGAGAACAACACTGCTTCCTCCATGGTTAAAAACACTCTGTGCACTCTGTGGTAAAAAATACGAAAACCTCAAGTTAATTGAGATAGCCTCTGCGTCCTCTGTGGTTAAAGAAAACAACAGTAACCGCAGAGAACACAGAGATAACACAGAGTTAACAGAGAACAACACTGCGTCCTCTGTGGTTAAATACAGCATTAGAGAAGCGTGATAAGAGAACACATTGCGTTTACGGAGAATACCTCCGCGAATGAGAAATGGAATTGTAAAGCGTCTTAGCCTTTTACGCGTTCTACGTATTCGCCAGTCCGGGTATCAATTTTGATTTTCTCCCCGGTGTCTACGAACAATGGAACACTCACAACTGCACCTGTTTCAAGGGTTGCAGGTTTCAAGGTGTTGGTGGCCGTATCTCCGCGCAGGCCGGGTTCTGTGTAAGTAACCTCAAGCACAACGTGTGACGGTGCTAGTGCACCAATTGGCAATTCACCCTCAAAAGAAACCATGACGATATCCCCTTCCTTCATGAACTTGGCACCTTCACCGAACATGAATTTCGGGATAGGAACTTGATCATACGTTTCGTTGTTCATGCAGATGAATGAATCACCTTCTTCATATAGATATTGTAATTCATGCGTTTCAACACGCACAATGATTACTTCTTCTCCACTTCTAAAGCGGTTTTCAGCCAATTTACCGTCTTTCACACGGCGCATTTTCGCCTGATAGAAAGCGCGAAGATTGCCCGGGGTTCTGTGTTGCCATTCGATAATTTGGCAGAGTTCACCGTTGTAGCGGATAAACATTCCGTTGGATACGTCCTGTGTAGTTGCCATAAACTGTTGCAAAAATAAGGAATCCGTCGCAGAGTTCACACCCACTCATACAATGCCTAAGCCGCAATGCTGAATTAATTTTATTACAACATGGCAGCATTTGCCTTGATTTTCCTATTTTTGATATTCTACCACAATGAAAAGACTCATCTATATCGCGTTGGCGCTGCTGATTCTCTATGAATTTGCAAGGGTCTATTTCTTAATGCCAATGCCCGGCAGTCAGCAGGCTGAAACCCTTCCTATAGCTTGGTTTCTGCATGAGTGGCGTTGGATAATTCGCGGTATACTCGCTGTGGCTATTGTATTGGGTTTTAAAGCTGCATGGAACGGTAAAAAAACACCCTTAATCTCGTTTGTGATTTTA
>JBEIRK010000054.1:0-17018 GCA_040376005.1 Flavobacteriales bacterium | reverse complement strand
GGCATTATGCTTCCTGTTGCATTGTAAAGCACCACTGCTACGCTAATGAAATGCACCAATACGGCGCCTAGTCCGCTGATGAAAAAGAGGTACAAAAATTTGCGGGTACCCAACTTCATTTCCATAATGGCACCAAAGGAGAATAAAGCCAAACCATTAAACAACAGATGCATAAAGCCGCCATGGCTAAACATGTGGGTAATGAGTTGCCATGGTCTAAAACTATAGCTATCTGGGTAATACAAGGCCAGCACATTGAAGTTGACCCCAATGTTTGGTAACGCATGGCGCGCCAATTCAAAAAGCACGATTACAATCAGCAAATTTCTCAGGCCCGGTGGAATATTATTCAGCATGCTTATTTACGATTAAACAAATCAACTATGAATTCCGTTCCAATCTTCATCGCAACGGGTTTGTTTTTGTGGGGCAAGGTAGCGTTTTCTATTGAAAATAGAGACTCCACAAGGATTCTCGCTTGGGAAGCATCCGAAAAAGAAAGATAACGCCGCACTGCCTGTTTGGCCATCGACAATGCCATATTGTCGTGCTTTACCTCAGTGGCAGAGCTTTGGGATGTGGTAATATCCTCCAAAATGCCCTCAATCACCGCCGCCTCATCACTCTCCGAAACTTCGGGTGGAAGACCATTAATGAGAATAGAATTGCCTCCAAAGTGACTCACGTCAAAACCCAAGTGTCCAAACTCTTCCTGCAATTCTAGAAACATCTGCAATTTCCCGGGATTCAAATCCAAGGTGCGCGGAAACAGCAATTGCTGGCTAACCGCCTTGTGCTCGGTCAATCGGCTTAAAAAAGTATGATACAAGGTTTTCTCTTTGGCTACCTTTAGGTCAATAAAAAAGAGTTCATCCTGTATTTTACAAACTGCAAATCGATTCTGTAAGGTGAAAATATCTTGTATACGCACCTCCTCCTTGTCCGGCAACAAACTCGTTCTTCGTGTGATGTCGCCAATCTCGGCCAAATCGTCTACGGGACCTAAAATCCGGGCCCAGTCTTGGTGCGTTTGGCGGGGCTTATAGTCGGGCGTGAAAGGATTGTAATTCGGCACCTTGCCATCCCCACCCGAGCCTCCGTGTCCTGTGGATCGGAAGTCTTGTGAAGACTGCGTGGCCGGATTTACTATAGGCAACCCTTGATTTAAAAAATCCTCTATACCACCCAATCCAAAAAGTTCGGCATCGGGTTGCATAATGTGGCCACCAATGGCTTTTCTCACAGCAGCCTTTATGATATTATAGATATGACGTTCGTCTTCGAATTTTACTTCGGTTTTTGTAGGATGTACATTCACGTCTATACGCGCTGGATCTATGCTTAAATTCAATACAAAGGTGGGGTATGCATTGGATTCTATGGTGCCCTCAAAGGCTGCTTGAACAGCATGATTGAAATACGCACTTCGAATGAACCTTCCATTCACATAAAAATACTGATCACCGCGGGTTTTACGAGCCGTTTCTGGGGCTCCAACGTATCCTTCTATGCCTAAAATTTCGGTTTGTTCGCCAACTTCTAGGAGTGCTTTCTTAATCCCCAACACTTCACGAATACGATCTTCCAAGGTTCCCGGTTTGAGGTGAAAGGTTTCAGATTCATTGTTATAGAATTTAAACTCCACCCCTGGCCATGCCAAGGCTTGACGTTGAAACTCTTCCATGATATGGCGGGATTCTACCGCTGCACTTTTGAGGAAATTTCTACGCGCAGGGATGTTGTAAAACAGGTTTTTCACCGCAATAGATGTACCTACAGGGCCGCTAACCAAGGACTGCTCCGTAATTTTACTACCTTCTATGCGAATAAAGGTTGCAGCATCCGCATCTTGACGGCGGGTTTTTAATTCCACTTGCGAAACAGCTGCAATGCTGGCAAGCGCCTCTCCGCGAAAACCAAAGGTCTGAAGTGCATAAATATCTGTAGCTGATTCTATTTTCGAGGTAGCATGTCGTTCCCAACACATACGTGCATCCGTATCGGTCATCCCAGCCCCGTTGTCTATAACCTGCATCAGGGTGCTACCACCATCTTTAATTATCAACCGAATTTCGGTGGCACCTGCATCCAAACTGTTCTCCAACAACTCCTTCACTGCACTCGCTGGACGCTGAACCACCTCACCCGCCGCTATTTGATTGGCTACGGAATCGGGTAATAATTTTATTATATCAGGCACTTCCCTGCGAAATTACAATTTCGCTTCGGATGCTCGTAATCTATTCAAATATTTAATTCCACATTTCAAAAAAATGATTTTATTCTCAACCCATTGACTGTAAAGAGAGTCCTTCATGGGATCCTTTTTTGAACAGTGCTCGCAAATTTAGAATCCTTCGGTTTGTTTACATTTGTGCTATACCCAATCTAAATTAACATTTGCTATGAATAAAAAAGTTAGAATCTTATCCCTAGATGGAGGTGGCATTCGAGGAATTATTCCTGCCACGGTTATGGAATATGTTGAACAAAAGCTTCAAGTAGTTTCAGGAAACCCCAATGCACGTATCGCCGATTATTTCGACATGATCGTAGGCACAAGTACCGGCGGTATCCTTGCTTGCTTCTACCTTACACCCAACCCAAACAACAATGGACCCAGCTCAAAATACCCAGCAACTGAAGCTATAAAGTTCTACAGTGAAAAAGGGAAATCCATTTTTACAGATTCAAAAAAACATGAGTGGTTTGGCGTTCGCCAAATTTTCAATGCTACAGCCTATAGCCCCAAAAATATAGAAGGCATTTTCAGGGAAGAATTTGGGGAGCTGCGCTTCCGTGATCTACTCAAACGCTGCGTGGTAACCACTTACAACATGGCCTCACAGTCGGCCTTTTTCTTCAATAGTCGAGAAGAGGAGCATAAGAAAAGAGAATTTCTCCTGCGCGATGTGGTGCGTAGCACGTCAGCTGCACCCACCTATTTCCCTCCTGCATTTATCAATAACTTAGCCACCGGATTGCAAATGGTAAATATCGATGGTGGTGTTTTTGCAAACAATCCCGCACTCTGCGCCTATGCAGAAGCCCGACATACCGCTTTTGGATTTATTGACTACCCCACAGCCAAAGACATGCTTATGTTGTCCATTGGCACAGGAGGAGGGAACCTGTCGTTCAAACAATTTGAAAGCGTAGATTCTTGGGGTGCAATCAATTGGGCAAAAACTGCTCCTGACATCATGATGGATGGCAGTGTCGATACGGTTGAATTTCAAATGAAACTGTTGTTCGACACCCTAGAGG
The DNA here is from genome assembly GCA_040376005.1 of Flavobacteriales bacterium. Classification (GTDB taxonomy): domain Bacteria; phylum Bacteroidota; class Bacteroidia; order NS11-12g; family UBA955; genus JAGXTF01. The sequence continues at coordinate 13,751 of JBEIRK010000054.1, read as the reverse complement.
GCGAACATAAACACAATTACAAGCGCATTGATGTACCGCTAAATCAAAGAAAATACGCCTCTGATATGGCCGATGCGAGTCCCGGTAATATAGAAAAATTGAAAGCTGCTGGAAAGGCCGCATTGGCAAGTGCCTTAAATACATCTCAGCCCGCAGAAAGCCTAGATGCCTTTATTCAGAAACTTGTAGACCAATCTGCCCTAGCCTAGGACCTAGGCAGTTTTACGCAGCACCAATGCGCACCATTGGTTAAGGCTCTCTTGTGCAATTCGTTGTGCACCTAACTTTTCATACGCACTGGCTATTGTGTCTGCCTCAGGCTCGTAAAATCCGCTAAGGAAAATATATCCTCCTGGTCGCAAATATTCCCAATATGCTGACGCGTCTGCCAACAACACGGAGGTGTGAATATTTGCAAGAATGATATCGTAATGTCTACCCAATTGACACAAGGTAGACGCCTGTCCATGAAGCGCTTCAATAGTTGAACAATTATTCAAATTTGAATTCTCTACAATGTTCGCTGCAGCCCAATCTTCTATATCTATGGCTGTGCCATCTGCGGCGCCTAATTTTTCAGCCAATATAGCCAAAATTCCAGTTCCAGCTCCCATATCTAAGACATTGGCACCTGCAAAAATACCTTCATGTTCCAGCATCAAACCCATCATAAGTTGTGTGGTGCCGTGATGCCCAGTTCCAAAACTCATTTTAGGCTGAATCACAAGTTCCATGGGTATTGTAGGATCAGGATCTTGAAATACTGCACGCAAACGCAGGCGATTTTTTACCGTTACTGGTTCAAAATAATGGGTTTCCCAAAGTGCATTCCAATTCTCCTTCTCTAAATAACGTACTTCACCTTTACCCATGGCAAAAGGTTGAACCATTTCTTCTATTTCCGACCAAAACTGTAGGTTAAAGTCTTTGGTCTTCCCAAAGCAATACAATGTATTATCCCGTACTTCAAAAACATCGAATGGGTATTCGGAAAGCAAAGCCGTAAGTATCTCTGCATTTTCTTCTACTTCCGCAGCAGGGGCAATTCTAAATTCTACAAACTCACTCATTTCTTTCGAACTGCAGTTTGTATGTTGCATTCATTTTTAGGCGCAGTGTAGCCGATCATAAAAGGAACAGGATGCTTCTCTTGTGCTGCATATGCATCCTTCATATCGGGCTGAAACTCTTCCTTAAACATGGGAAGGGTTTGGGTATAATTTCCATGCAAGGTAACGGCAAAGCCATTGCCAACCATGTACTTGTAAGGCAATCCACTATCATCTTGCAGCAGGCGCACCGTATGTTTGGTAACAAAATTACGCACCACTGAAAAACGATCATAATGCATCAAATAACTGGCGGCCTTAAAGAAGGTAACCACATCACCGCGCTTCTCCATAAAACGAATCACACCGGGTTGTGCCTTCAATCCACCATCGGAAGCATCTTGTGAGAAATAAATGAGTTCTTTTACACCGCTACCCGCTTTGCTGTAGCCAATGCGATAGCCTTTGTAATTGGCGCTTTTTGCATCCACCGCATCCACTTCACCCGTTGGGTTGCCTTCGTTATCTAAATTAAAAAACTTGATATAATTAATAGAATATCCAGCATGGCTCATGTCAAAAAGCACGGTATGAATCGTGCCATTCAGCAGGTGATTGCTGAAATCGTCTTTCATGCTTAAGGTGCGGTAAAAGCCCAGCTGATGCGGGAAAAACATGCTGCGCTGCAGGGCAGACAAGTAGCGTGCAACGGTATCTTTTGGCTCCTTATCTGGATTAAAAATCCCTCCGCATGGTTCCAAGCCAATCATAATGATGGTGTCTTGGTTCGGGAAAAACAGGTTGGGATAATAGAAATCTCCCCCTGCAAAAGGATAAAACAAGGTGCCCGGTTCATTCGCTACCTGCAGGTTGGCGGTGCCCACCCAACTGCGAATTTTACTTCCAATCCTTGCATCAAGCACTATAGACTTATCCGCATTGCCTTTGGCGTAGGCCATCCAGGCTTCTGTTGAATTAGAGCCGTATGAAACAGGGAATTCCAAACCAGAGATAAACTTCGCAAATGCGGTGAGTTGTGAATCCGTTTTACCGGGCACTACCTTGCGATTGGTTGGGCTTGTAGCCTGTCCTTTGGCTGCGGAATCCTCTTTAGTATTTGACTTTGAATTGTTTTGGCAACTCCCAAAAAGCAATGCTGTTGCGAGTGCTACAGATAGAAATATTCTCATAAGAATGCTGCAAATATACAGCCAACTAGCGCTTGTCAAAAAAGGCCCACATCGCGGTCAACTCACTCCTCCAATATGCAAAATCATGTCCCGCAGGTGCGATGATATTTAACTCCAAATAATCCGCAGGGTCCAGTACATACCCCGTTCCAGGCGCATTCAAGTGCCCCTCATTTACTTTGGCATTGTTTACTGCCTTTGCCTTTTGAACAATGTAGCGCGAGTGCTTCTGGATAATGGCATTGCGCTGATATAATACCAAGCTGTCATAAAAATTAATAGACTGGGTAACGTGTACCACTTTGTCCATTCCCCCATGTCCAACATACATAGGCGTGAGCATACTTCCCACCTGCTGCATGGGGTTATCTATGGTTTTCCACCGATCTGGAAATTGATTGTATGGACCATACACATTGATACACAAGGCATCTTCGGTATTTGCCGTTTGGTCATAGTCACCACTAAACAGCGCTGCACCATGAAAGAAAGACTGTTTTTTGGCACATATCAAGGCCGCGCCGCGTGCACCCGTACTTAGACCCACAACAAAGTTGCGCTGCAGGCCCGGTGTTTGAAAAAACTTATGTCTGCTTTTTAGAATGTCTAGGGCTGTGTCGAGCCAAGTCAGCGTGGGATATTTCTTATAATCAGCGCGGGTTTCTGGAAAATAGGTTGTGGCATAAATACTCTTCCCCATTTGCGGAGCTATTACTACAAATCCGCGTTGCAAGGCTTGGGTGCATATTGCAGTGCTGTCGCACCATTTGGTATTGGAATAATTCCAACCCGGAAGGAGCAATAAGGTGCCCGCCTTGGGCAAGGTGTCGGCAGGCCGCAACACACGCACCTCCACACCTCCAATGAGTATCGTTGTATCTGATTTCTTGGGCTTGGGTTTTACACCTGCACTAGGTGCCGTCGGCCCAGCATTGCAAGCCAAGCTAAGCAGTCCAAGAGCAGTGGTCAGCACAAGATTTATAAGGGTTTTCTTTCTACGCATACTTTCAATTCAAGTATATAGACAATTTTCATTCCGCAATTGTGTACTCTATTAAAAAAGAGTTTGGATATCCAGCTCTGCATAGTGATATGCTTGTTGCACTTCAGGCACATTGCGGTCGGCACTCGCTTTACTCGCCAGCGGCGGTACGGTATGGGCTTTCAGCAATCTTTCATCACAGGGTTTTACCATGTCTAGTGCTGCCCATTCTGAACCCTTCACCCATTCTTCGGCTTGTGAAGCGGGCAAAATCAGGGGCATTCGCATCTTGGTATTGTGTATGCTGCGCATGAGTGCGTTGGCCTCAGTGGTAACAATACTATAAGAAGCGATTTCTTCGCCTGTTTCTTTATGAACCCAAAGGTCTGAAATGCCTGCCATAAGCAAAAATTCTTCTTGGGCAGCATGAATAAAATAGGGGTATTTTTTCTTGTTCACCTCGCGCCATTCAAAGAAACCTGCCGCAGGAACTAGGCACCTACCCGCTTGAAAAGCATGTCTAAACATGGGTTTTTCATTGACGGTTTCTCCCTTTGCATTTAAAGAAAGCTTGCGCAATTCTAGGGCCTGCTCCTCGCTTTTACACCAAGCAGGAATGAGGCCCCAATGCTTATTGTTGGCTTCCCAGTGCCCATTGATGTATTCGAGGACAGGCAATTCTGGCCATGTAAATGCTGAAAAGAAAAAACCCGAGGCGGGCAATATGAGTTCTTCGAGCAAGAACTTACTCTTCAAAGCCTCGGCATTAAAATTTACAGCATAGCTAAAACACATACGTAAGGAATGAGTCGCATTTGGAATGCTGTGCGAAAATAAGATTTATGGAACAGAGATGTTGTTTCTGCCACTTGCATTTTTACACCGCATAAATACGCCTAATTTTGCAGGGTGATTATTGGACTCATTCGCGAAAGAAAATCTCCTGCCGATGTTCGTGTTGCTCTGACACCCGTGCAATGTGTGGCACTTCAAAACCGCTTCCCAGAAATTAAGGTAGTGGTTGAATCCTCCCCTGACCGCTGTTTTAGCGACGAAGAATACAGACAAGCGGGCATAGAAGTACTTGAAGATATGAGTCAGTGCGACACCCTGTTGGGAATTAAGGAAGTACCTAAATCCACCCTGATTGAGAATAAATCTTACTTTTTTTTCAGCCATACTATTAAAAAACAACCCTACAACCGGGACATGTTGGTTGAAATTCTCAAAAAAAATATATCCCTCATAGACTACGAAACCCTGCGCTGGGAAAATGGACAGCGGGTGCTAGGTTTTGGGCGTTTTGCAGGAATAGTTGGGGCTTATAATGGATTGCTGACTTGGGGGCGCAAAAACCAGAGTTTTCAACTGAAACCGGCCCATGCATGTCAGGATTATCGCGAATTGCTTGCCGAAGCTTCAGCGGTAGATATTGGAAATATTAAAATTGTACTTACCGGGGGTGGCAGGGTGGCCAATGGCGCCTTAGATTTTTTGCGCAACTTGCGCATTACTGAAGTAACTCCGTATCAGTTCATACATAGGGAGTTTAACGAACCTGTTTTTGTGCATTTGAACAGTCCTGAGATTTACCGCCATAAAAACGGAAAAGCATGGAACACGGAGTATTTCTACAAACACCACCAAGAATATCAGAGCAGTTTTGGCGACTTCTTACCCCACTGTAATTTGCTTATTAATGGTATTTTCTGGACTGCAGATTTACCTCCACTTTTTGAGAAATCTGCCACTGCAGATCCAAATTTCAATATTTCGGTAATCGCCGACATCAGTTGTGACGTTGATGGCTCGGTGCCCATTACTTGGAAAGCTACCAGCATTCAAGAACCCACCATAGGATGGAGCCGCAGTTTACAAGCACCTTGTGATGCCTTTGCTCCAGACAGCATAGACATTATGGCGGTAGGGAATTTACCCAATGAACTGCCCTGCGATGCCAGTGAAGAGTTTGGTGAAAACCTCATTCACTATGTATTTCCTGAATACCTTAAAGAAGGCAGCCGCATGATAACAGAAGCTACCATAACACAAGAAGGAAAGCTAACCCAGCATTACAGCTACCTGCAGGAGTATGTGGATGGCCTAAAATAGAATGAAAAAGCTGTCATTCATAGACTTTCGAAAGCACTGTCCAAATCAGGCACACTTTTTGCTCTTTGGCGGGTGAACGTATGACAACCAACCGCACATTTACAATGATTAAGCCCGATGCAGTAGCAAATGGGCATGCAGGAAAGATTCTGGACCAAATTATTCAAGCCGGATTCAAAGTAGTAGCTCTCAAATACACCCGTTTAAGCACAGAAAAGGCAGGCGAATTTTACGGAATTCACCGCGAACGTCCTTTCTTCGGTGAGTTGGTGAGTTTCATGACCTCAGGCCCAATTTATGCTGCAATTCTTGAAAAAGACAATGCAGTGGCTGATTTCCGTACTTTGATTGGTGCTACTGATCCTCAGAAAGCAGACGCGGGTACCATTCGCAATTTGTATGCTAAAAGCATTGATGCCAACGCCATTCACGGCAGTGACAGCGATGAAAATGCTGAAATCGAAGGCACCTTCTTTTTTGCAGCTGACGAAAGATTCTAATTCGCAGCGGCTCTACCGCAATCGAAAAACACTATCTAAAGCCATCCTCGGGTGGCTTTTTTCATGCCTATAGTTTCAATTACCTTTGTGTTCATGAAAGACCGCAACATTAGCAAAATGGAAATCGACTTCCTTTCAGGACCCCACGGTCGGTTGTATGAGCTTACTTTCAGTTTTCGCGTGTTTTGGGAATTCATTAAAGGCTACCGCAAACTCCATTTTATTAACCCCTGTCTTACCATATTCGGTTCGGCCCGTTTTGGAGAAGATCACGAATACTATAAGTTGGGAATGGAAATGGGGAAACGTGTAGCGGGTCTTGGCTTTGGTGTCATTACAGGTGGAGGTCCGGGCATCATGGAAGCGGCCAACCGCGGCGCCAAAGAAGCCGGTGGATTGAGCATAGGTGTGAATATTAAATTGCCCTTTGAGCAACAACCAAACCCCTACCTTGACAAATGGGTAGAAATTAAATACTTCTTTGTACGCAAAGTTTTCCTGTTTAAGTACTCTTTTGGCTTTGTGATTATGCCCGGTGGCTTCGGTACGATTGATGAAATGTTTGAAGCACTTACCCTTATACAAACACGCAAAATGCCTTGGTTTCCGGTTGTGCTTATGGGAACAGCATATTGGAAACCCTTACTCCAACAAATCCAACTTATGGATGAACAAGGAACCATCTCTCCGCATGATGATGAAATGCTCATGGTTACAGATGATCCTGAGGAAGCAATTGCCTTTATCAGTGATACCATTCGAAAGTTTGCACCGAAAAAAACACGCATCAAACCGCGTTGGTGGCTGGGAGAGAAATAACAGACCGCTGGCCCAAAATACAACTATTATTTTTAAGGTTTCGCATGGAGATAAATGCGCCCTTTTCATGTCAATTCACAGGCATTAAACTATCTTTGCGCCCAATATGAGCAAAGGACCTATTTCTCAGTTTGTAGAAAAACACTACCTTCACTTTAATGCAGCCGCTTTGGTAGATGCTGCCAAAGGATATGAAACCCACCTCACTGAGGGTGGCAAAATGATGGTGACACTTGCAGGTGCTATGAGTACTGCAGAGTTGGGAAAAAGTTTGGCAGAAATGATACGTCATGGGAAAGTAGACATCATCAGCTGCACCGGCGCCAATCTCGAAGAAGATATTATGAACTTGGTAGCTCACAGCCACTATAAGAGAGTTCCAAATTACCGTGACCTAAGCCCGCAAGAAGAGTGGGACTTACTCGAAAACCACTACAATCGCGTTACAGATACTTGCATTCCTGAAGAGGAGGCATTCCGCCGTTTACAAAAACACATTTACAACATTTGGAAAGATGCCGACAACAAGGGTGAACGCTACTTCCCACATGAATACATGTACAAAATTCTGTTGAGTGGCGAACTCGAACAATACTACGAAATCGACCCTAAAAACAGTTGGATGCTTGCTGCTGCAGAACGCAACCTACCGATTGTAGTTCCCGGCTGGGAAGACAGCACCATGGGCAATATTTTCGCCAGTTATGTAATTAAAAATGAAATTAAAGCCACCACCATGAAAAGCGGTATTGAATACATGGCATGGTTGGCAGATTGGTACGTGAAAAATAGCGAAGGTAAAGGCGTTGGATTTTTCCAAATTGGTGGCGGTATTGCGGGTGATTTCCCGATTTGTGTGGTTCCAATGCTCTACCAAGATATGGAAATGGAAAACATTCCTTTCTGGAGTTATTTCTGTCAAATTAGCGACAGCACTACAAGTTACGGTAGCTACAGTGGCGCAGTTCCCAATGAAAAAATCACTTGGGGCAAACTGGATATTCATACCCCAAAATTCATTGTAGAAAGTGATGCTACCATTGTGGCACCGCTGATTTTTGCCTGGGTATTGGGCTGGTAGTTACAGCGCTTATGAAAGCGGATATTACTTCCAAAAACGATATTGAACGCATCGTTCGCGCGCAGTATGCCTGTTTGTTGGAAGATCCTTTTACGGCACCTGTTTTTGCACACCTAAGCTTGGAAGAACACCTTCCTCGTATTTTCACCTTTTGGTGCTTTGTACTGGACATTGATGCGGGAAACAACCCCTATCGGGGCAGCGCTTTTGAACCCCATACCAAGTTGGGTTTAACGGCATCGCATTTTACCAAGTGGCTGGCATGCTTGCACGCTGCAATACACAATGATTACGAAGGGCCCAATGCAGAGAAATGGATTGCAAAAAGCAATGAACTCGGCCTCATGTTTCAATACAAAATGGGACTCATCAGCGACGATTCTTTTCTCATAGGGCGTAAATAATATTCACGCCTGTGGCAATTCCTGGCTAGGTATGCATCCGTGAATAAAAGAATTACCCTAAATTGCACCGAAAATATGGACGCAAACGTAGCCGATAAATTAAAAGAAATTAAAACCTTCATATTTGATGTAGATGGTGTGCTTACCAGCGGAAATGTGCTCGTAACGGAAGAAGGCGATATGCTGCGCACCGTAAATATCAAAGATGGCTATGCCTTGCAACACGCCGTAAAACAAGGATACAATATCGCCATCATTTCAGGTGGAAATTCTAAAGGCATTTATCACCGTTTTGCAGGTCTTGGAATACGAGAAATTTATTTGGGACAGAAGAATAAAGTAGAAGCTTTTCACAAAGTCATTTCAGATTTTGGAGTACAGCCCCAGCATGTTGCCTACATTGGCGACGACATGCCCGACTACCCCGTTCTCAAACTCGCAGGAATGGCCTGCTGCCCTGCTGATGCAGCGCAGGATATCAAAGAGATTTGCACCTATGTTTCACCCATACCCGGAGGATTAGGTGTTGCCCGTGAACTGCTCGAAAACACGATGAAATTACAAGAGACCTGGTGGAACGAAGAAACCCATAATTGGTAACTTTTATTTTAATCCTCTGGCGCATTTTAGGAACAATTCTTGCCCTAATTTGTTAAATTTGCATATATCATGCTTGCCCTTTCCCTGCTAAACGAATCACTCACCCCGCTTAGACTCAGCGATACTGTGCGCGCGGCCCGAGAGTTTATGGCAGAACAAGGCGTAACAGAGTTGCCAGTACTTGATAAGTCTGGTTTATACAATTACGTAAGATCCATTCTCTTAATAGATGCGCAAGAGGATCAAAAATTGGATGAATTAATCCCATTTAATCCGCATGCCCCTAGAGTAATTCAAAACCAGCATGTGTATGAAATCATCCCTGTGTTGGCAGCTGCAGACATGCAGGTGATTGCGGTAATGAATGAAAACGGAGAGTTTGTGGGCATTATCGACCAACGCCATATTCACCGCATGATTTCCCAATCTCTCACCTATAAAGGTGTAGGTGCCGTGGTGGTTATTGGAAGCAAAGACAAAGATTTTGCCCCATCACAAATTATGCGTTTGGTGGAAGAAAACGGCGCCAAAGTGCTTGGAATGATGGTAGAACATGCAGAGAATCAAGAACTGCTTATCAGTTTAAAACTGAATACTACAGTTGTGAAAAGCATTATTGCAACACTTCAACGCTTTCAATACCCCTTGAAAGGCTGCTATATGGCGGAAGATTATAACCCCGGCGGCGAGAAAGAATATGATGCTGTGCTTCGGTTTTTCGACCTCTAAGCCACTCTGTCACATCCCTGTCATTTATTCTAAAACATTACTTTAAGGGAAAATACCCTTCACTGCATTCCGTTTAGTACATTTGTAACCCTCTATTATGAATACCAACAGCCAAAACCTGCTGGACGAATCCCTTGCTGAAAAACCAATTACCCTGGTTGATGTAGTAAATTTCTTTTGGCGCTGGCGCCTGCCATTGCTTGTTATTTGCCTCGTTGCCGGTGCAGGTGCCGTTATTTTTAGCAGCCCCCTATTTGTGAAGCCAAAATACAAGGCCACCCATGTATTTTATCCCACAACCAACAACTCTATCTCCAATGCCCTGCTCACAGAACTCAATCAGAGGCAGAAGGACCCGCTAGAGTTTGGTGAAGAAGAAGAAGCTGAAAAGGCACTTCAGGTATTGCAATCGAGCAGCCTCATGAGCCGTTTGGTGCGCAACTTTAACCTTATGAAGCATTATGGAATTGATCCCAAAAAGGAAAAATATCCAGAAACTGCCCTACAATATAAGATTGAAGAAAACATCGCTTTCTCTCGCACACGCTATTTGAGTATCAATATTGAAGTGCTAGACGAAGATCCAAAAATGGCTGCTGACATTGCCAATGGCATTGCAGCATTGTACGACACGGTGAAAACCGAAATTCAGAAACAAATTGCTGATCCTGCCCTAAAAATTGTGGAACGCGCACTTAACGATAAGCAGCGCAAAATCCAAGGGTATAAAGACCAAATTCGCACCTTGGGTGAGAATGGAATTACCAACTACGAGGAGCAAAGCCGTGCCTTGGCCGAGGAGATCTATAAAGCGCAATCTGCAGGCCGCATGGACCGCATGAAAGACCTGCTAGAACAGCAAAAAACCTTGGTGCGCAGCGGTGGTGATTTCATTGCGTTGAATGAACTCATCAAACTTGAAGAAGAAAAAGAAAGCGATTTGATTGCCCAATATGAGAAAAGACAAGTGGACGTGAAAGAATCCATGTCGCACAAGTTTACCGTAAGTGCTGCAAGCAAACCAGAAATTAAAGCTTGGCCAAAACGGACACTGGTATTGTTAGTGACACTGATGGCTGCTTTTGCGGGTGGTAGTTTCCTACTGCTCATCTACGAAATCGTATTCAAAAAAAATAGGTTGAGTGCTTAAGGTTGCACCTGATAACCGAACCAGATTTTTGCTGTACGGCCTGGCCCTGGCTTTGGGTGCAATGGCCTGTTGGGCCTCGCTTAAGGGCTTTCATTATGTATTTATAGTTCCCATTGTTCTCAGTATAGCGCTGTTTGCGGTATACCGCACAGAAAAGTTCATCCTGCTCGCAGGCGCATTGGCACCCCTGTCTATTAATATCAATGATATAGGTGGTGGATTTGGACTTGCTTTACCGACCGAACCCCTCATTATATTTATTTTTGGCTCACTCATATTCCGATTCTTTCAAATTGGCATTGTGAGAAAAGAAATCCTATTGCATCCGCTTTCACTCGCCATTCTCTGTTATTTGGGATGGTTGTGGTTAAGCAGCATCTTCAGCAGTATGCCATGGGTGAGTTTTAAGTTTAGTATTGCCAGAACCTGGTATTTGGTGGTGTTCTATTTTGCACTCATTCGCATTTTTCGCAATCCTAGCAATATCCACTTCTTCCTCAAAGCCTTTGTGGTATTTACCTTGGCCCTGGTCATATTTACCTTGGTGAATCATGCTGCCGATGGATTTGTACGCAGCTCCAGCTATTCCGTGTCTTGGCCCTTTTTCCCCGACCATGGCATGTATGCTGCAGCCATTGCCTTCGGTGTTCCTCCACTTGCCTTTTATGCATTTAATGGCCGCGTGTTTCGCCATGCCTGGCATTGGTTGCCCATTGCAGGATTCTTCTTGCTCATATTGTTGTTCGGTATTGTTGTTAGTTATACACGCGCTACTTGGCTCAGTTTGATTGCTGCAATTGGAGTATTTGTTCTACTCAGAATGAGAGTGAAATTCAACTGGATAATGATAGGTCTTTTTCTAGTTACTGCGGTAGCTATCGCAAAACAAGATGATCTATTCTATAGCCTAGAAGCAAACAAGCAAGGCAGTTCAGATGAACTCGAAGGACACGTAAAATCCGTATCAAATATTACCACGGACCCTTCCAACCTCGAAAGAATCAACCGCTGGAAATGCGCCAGTCGCATGGTGGCACAACGCCCGTTTTTTGGCTTTGGCCCCGGTACTTTTGTGTTTCAATACGCGCCGTTTCAAAAAAGCAGCGAGCTCACCATCATTTCTACCAACTCTGGCGACTTGGGTGATGCGCATTCCGAATATTTCTCATCGTTGGCAGAAACAGGATTTATAGGATTTGGGCTGTGGCTTTCGGTTGTGCTTATATCCTTAGCTACCGCGTTTCGAGTGATATATTCCGAACCCAAACGCCATGTAAAAATCACCATGTATATGGCTGTATTGGGTTTGGTAACCTACTATTTTCACGCCTTGCTGAATAACTATAGCCAGTATGATAAAATAGCAGTTCCCATGTGGGGTTTTATGGCTATAATTGTGGCATTGGATCTTTATTCACGCAAGCAAAATGCTGCAGTGAATTCCTAAGGCATGAAAAGGTTTTTTACATTCTCTTCATTCACAATTGGCTTTTGCATTATTGCATTCTTCGCTATTCCCACTATTCCAGGCTATCTCATTACGCCCGACCAAAGTCCGAATGCGAATGAAATTATCTCTGAAATCTCCAATCGAAATCCAGGCTTTTCCTGCAATACCATTCGCATAAAGTTACCACAAACTGAAGCTTCAACATCTTGGATGGAAGTATGGCTTCATGGGCGCAGTCAAACATTTTCTTACAAACCCATAAACAAAGTCCTTAATGAAGACGGTGATAGCATCCTTGTTCAGGAGTTTGAATCGCAGTCTAATATTGCCTTTGCAAAAGCTGATTTGGTTTTTGATGGTTCTTGGGTAAGCAAAAAAACCTTCCGCTTGGGCACAGATCGTTTTGGCCGAGATGTTCTCAGCCGCATCATACTTGGCAGCAGGGTTTCCCTTTTTACTGGACTTGTTTCTGTTATCATTTCCCTCATTATTGGTGTAATCATAGGAATGCTTGCAGGTTATATGCGCGGCAACGTGGATGCCTTCCTCTCTTGGCTCATCGCTGTATTTTGGTCTGTACCCACCTTGCTTATTGCCTTGGGACTGAGTTTTGTTTTTGGCAAGGGACTTGGACAAGTACTCATTGCCATCGGCCTTTCTACTTGGGTAGAAGTAGCGCGTGTGGTGCGCGGTCAAACCATGCAGCTGCGCGAAAAAGAGTTTATTCTCGCTGCGAGAATTACAGGTTTTTCCACCTTTAGAATCTTGTTTAAACACATATTACCCAATCTTAAAGCCACACTTACCGTGCTCGCCACCACCAATTTTGCGTCTGCCATTCTGCTAGAAGCTGGACTGAGTTTTCTGGGTTTGGGCATAGAGCCTCCTGCACCGAGTTGGGGTATTATGGTGAAGGAGCACTTGGGCAATTTGGTATTGGATAGCGCCTATCTTGCCCTGATTCCCGGAGCTGCGATCATGCTTCTCGTCACTGGATTTAACTTCCTGAGTATGGGTATTCGCGATGCATTTGATTCCCGACTCGATACACGTTCGTAAATTGGTCATATTTTTGTTCAATACATACCATCTTGAATACGATACACTTTCAACAGGTACTGCCCCATCCGCTTAAAGATGCGCAATTGGGTGGCGTGGTTTGGAATACCGAACTTCGCTTAAATAAAGGAGAACGCTATCTCGTACATGCCGATTCTGGCAAAGGGAAAAGCACCATGTTGAACATTATATACGGTACCCGTAAAGATTATGATGGGAAGGTGCTTTATGAAGAAAACACCCTGCCCAAGCAGGATACGGCACTCTCCGAATGGCGGAAAAATCATATCGCCTATCTTTTTCAAGATTTAAGGTTGTTTGGCAACCTTACAGCACTGGAAAACATCATGCTCAAACCGGGTTGCACTTTTACCCAAGCTGAGATTACGGCACATGCCCAAGTTCTGGGTGTTGAGCATCTCCTAAATAGACCCTGCGGCAAATTGAGCTTTGGACAGCAGCAGCGTATTGCCATCATTCGCACTGTTTCACAGCACTTCGAATGGCTGCTCCTAGATGAGCCCTTTAGCCACCTCGATGCAGGTAACGCAGCCAAAGCACTCGATCTAATGCATCAAAGAGCCCAGCTGTTCAACGCGGGCATCTTGGCCACCAGTCTTGGCGAT
>JBEIRK010000236.1:0-2105 GCA_040376005.1 Flavobacteriales bacterium | reverse complement strand
GTATACTCAGTATCAACTCGGCTTTGCGAATAAAATCATATTTTAAATACTTGTCTACTTTGCCATTTTTTGTGGCCTCCAAATACGAACAAAGCACCGCAGGTAATATGGCTATTTTTTGGGTACCTGTCAATTGCTGCACCAAATAATTATCTTCTAAATATTCAAAATCAGTAACATATTGTAAGCCTGAAGAACGACTAATCAGCAAGGAAGATTGAACCAAAGGATTTCGAAACAGCAACCAGGCATCCAGCAGGGATGCTTGCGTAGGCCATTTTACCGCCTTTATATGCTTGCTATTGCGGACCTCGCACCAGGTGCCCAGCACCTCTATTTCAGGATGCGCGTGTAGGTATTCCGCCTGCTTACTCAGTTTGCCAGGCAACCATAAATCATCGGCATCTAACCAAGCGATATACTTGCCTTTGGCATGCGATACCAGCATATTTCTCGCATGCACAATACCCCTATTTTCTTGTCCTTCAATAACCTTAACCCCATATTCGGCAAAGGCATTGGCAATCTGTGCAGATTGATCTGTGCAGCCATCCAAATACACCCATATTTCTTTGGATTCAAAGTCTTGATTCACTGCAGACCATAAGGCTTGTCGCAGTGTATGCGCCGCATTGAAAACAGGAATTAAAACGGATATTTCTACATTCTGTGTCATGCCTGAATCCATTGTGTAATGGGTGCCAAATAACCTGCTTTATTCCGTGTATCGAATTGTTCCAGATTTACAAAGTGAATGGGTTTGAAATCTTGCCGTTCCAAGAGCTCTAGAACCTCCTCCCACTGGGTAATTTTATACCCATTACTACAGTTCAGTAAGTCATCCAGTCCACCACCACCCGTGGAAATAACTTGTGTGCCGCACAAAAAACTTTCATGCACCAGGCGGGGCCAACCTTCATTCACCTTGTTCAAAATTACGGTGCACCGAGACCGGGCCATTTGTTTTACAAAAGCCTCGTGGGTAGGAAAATACGAAATAGGAACATCAAGTATTTCTTGATTGCTGCTACTGGAAAAATAACAGGAGTAGCCTTTTTTCTTTAGCTCAAAAATAAGATTTCGATAGGCCTTGAGGTCTGCCTTTTCGCTGTACATTCCCAAATGAATAAGCTTGGGTTCCTTCTTAGAAATATCTCTAAAAAAATAATACTTTTCTGAAGCAAACAAATTGGGGTATACCCATATATTCATGGCATTCCCAAAATTATTTCTGAAATATTCCTTCCAATATTCAGAGACCACTACCAAAGCGTACTTGTGCGGATTATTGGATATAAAACGCAGGTATTTTCGCAACAAGAATCCATACAATTTTGGCTTACCATCATTGGGGTCAAAATTATGCAATACCAGAATTATCTTTTTCTTTTGAAATGCATTTTTAAGCGCCACAGGCCATGCCAATCGGGCTACTGTAACGATAATAGGTGCATGATTATTAACCGCAAATGCCTGGATAAAAAGGCGTATCCACTGCCATATTCCACGGTAGTTTTTTTCAAATCTTACCTCTGTGGTTTGGCCCAAATTGCTGCACATTTGAGACTCATGAAAATAGCCACCCGTTTTGGTTTCACCATGAGATATATACAGAATTTCGGACATATATTTATAACAATAAATGGTTGATTCTAATGCGTTTTATTACAAATTAAAGAAGACGTATTTAAAACCCATCACTGCAACGAGTTAGAATGATACTGCTATTGTTCGCGGCTTAAGAAATCTTGATAGGCCAAGGCGATTCCTTGTTCAAGTGCCACCTTGGGTCTCCAGCCTGTAGCAAATAGGCGTGAAACATCCATAAGCTTGCGTGGTGTGCCATTGGGCTTGGAAGTATCACACACAATTTCACCTTGAAAACCAGTGACTTTTTGCACCAATGTCGCCAAGTCCATAATGGAAATATCTTCGCCACAGCCTACGTTTACGAATTCTTTTTCATTGTAATTGAGCAATAAATACACCAGCGCATCTGCCAAATCATCAGCATACAAAAATTCGCGCAGCGGGCTGCCATCGCCCCAAATAATGACCTCTGACTTGCCTTCCATTTTCGCTTCATGAAACTTGCGAATCATGGC
>JBEIRK010000196.1:0-3377 GCA_040376005.1 Flavobacteriales bacterium | reverse complement strand
CCACTTTTTAGGGTTTGCACATCATCGCCGCTTTCAGGCACAGTAAGCACAACGGTAGTATCTGCGATTCCTGCAATTTCAACCTCGCTTTGGCCTACACCTACCGTCTCTATGACCACCCTGTCGAATCCTGCATTTTTAAGTACGTCCACAACTTCAATTACTGAAGCACACAGGCCGCCTAAGCTCCCGCGACTGCTCATGCTTCGGATATATACATTGGGTAGAGTAAATAAGCCCGGCATGCGCAATCTGTCGCCGAGCAATGAGCCCAAATTGAACGGAGAGGCAGGGTCAACTGCTACCACCGCGACTTTCAAACCGCGCTGTGCCCAGTATCCTACCAACCTATTAACCAAACTGCTTTTCCCAGCACCCGGAGGACCTGTAAACCCTACAACAGGAATGTGTAGATTAGGAGCCAATGCTTCCAATATGCTTTCATAGCCATTACTTCTGTTTTCCACTAGGCTGATAGCCCTCGCAATACTGCGGGTCTCACCGGCTTTAAGACTGGAAATCAGTTGCTGATACACCCTGCGAAGATACTTCCTGATTCAGGAAAATGTGACCTGTGAATAAAATGGGTATTCTATTTTCTGAGCAAAACTATGCCCGTGTAAAGGGCAACGCAGCAATGTCTGTGGTTTCACCTTCATGCAACAAATAGGAACCTGCAGTAGCAATCATAGCAGCATTGTCTGTGCAGTATTCAAATGCAGGGATGTAGGCCGGCAATTGCTGATTTTCTGCAAGCTTTAAAAAATCGGCTCTAAGTTTACTATTTGCACTAACCCCACCTGCCAAACCGATGGAAGCAGGTTGATGAGCTGCAATGGCCATTTTTAGCTTCTTTAACAGCACAGCAACTACTGTTTTTTGATAAGAGGCACAAATATCTGCCAAGTGTTTCTCAGCAAAATCAGGTTGCTCTTTACTTTGGTTTCGCAAGAAATACAACAAACTGGTTTTGATCCCTGAAAAACTAAAATCAAGACCAGCGACTTTGCCCTCTGGGAAGGGGAATGCTTTATCATTGCCTGTCTTGGCATACTGATCTACCAGTGGTCCACCAGGATAGGGAAGACCTAATAATTTTGCAGCCTTGTCAAAAGCTTCACCTGCGGCGTCATCTATGGTTGAACCTACAATCTCCATTTGATTGTAATCGGTTACTAGTAACAACTGTGTGTGTCCTCCGCTTACCAGCAGGCAAAGTAGCGGAAATGCGGGTGTTGGATTGTCAATAAAAAGGGCAGCTACATGGGCTTGTAAGTGATTTACCCCGAGTAAAGGTATGTTCAGACTCATCGCCAATCCCTTGGCAAAGTTGCCACCCACATGCAATGAGCCCATCAGTCCAGGACCGCGGGTATAGGCGATGGCATTGAGTTCGGATAAAGAAATTCCTGCAGTTTTTAAGGCTTGATCAACCACGGGGAGAATGTGGCTTTGGTGCGCCCTGCTTGCCAATTCTGGCACTACACCTCCATATTGCTCATGCACAGATTGGCCCGCCGTGATGTTGGCAAGGATTTTGCCATTTTGCCATATAGCGGCCGCGGTGTCGTCGCAACTGCTTTCTATGCCCAATATATTGGAATGCTGCATGATAGGTTGATAGCGCCGCCTCCGCTGCATTTAACTTTGAAGCTTTGAAAAAGCGGCGCACAAAATTACGCAAGTTTCTTCTTAGAATCTTGCTTTTCCTGATGCTTACCATCGGGCTTGTCGCTGTTTTGGCCCGAAGTCGCACAGTACAAACCTATGCTGCTCAGCAAGCCGCACAATGGCTGAGCAAAGAATTGAAGGCAGATGTCAGAATCCGCGCACTGGAATTTGATTTCTTTACCAATATCCACATGGAAGATGTGTTCATGAGTGATCAGCAAAAAGATACCCTCATTGCAACCCATGTCGTTGATCTGCGGTTTCTGTCTTTCAGTCAAGAAAAGCGAACCATAGTTTTTGAAAAAGCAGTAGTGAAAAACGGAGTGGTGCATGTGGGATACCACCGCGGCTTGAGAGATAAGAACATTGATTTCCTAATTGATTATATCAATGGTCCTAAAAAACCTTCTACTGGCCCCAAAAAAGTATGGACGATAAAAGTAGGCACTGCCCAATTCTCAGGCTGTGAATTGAATTATTTTGATGAGGATAAAATGAAATCACGCCCTGGTGAGTTGGATGAGCACAATATCCTATTTACCCAGGTTACAGGCTCGGTTCACGACCTGAAAATTATTGATGATTCCCTCAATTTTACCGCACGGAATCTGAAAATGAAAGAACGTTCTGGCCTAGATGTCAGAAAGTTTAATGCCTTGTGCAATATCCACTACAAGGGCATGGATTTCGATAATTTAAGTGTGTTTTTGCCCTGCTCTCATATTCAGGGTGAACTGCATTTGGCCTATCCGGGCTATAAGTATCTCGATAAGTTTATCAGCAATACCCAATGGAATGCCCATTTCTCACAAAGTTATCTTTGCTTAAAAGAGGTGTCTATTCTTTCCGAAGATCTTAAAAACCATAGTGAAATTCTAACTGTAAACAACATCGATATTACGGGGACCTTTGATAAAATTAAACTTAAGAATGCCGACTTAGAAATTGCCGAAAATACCCGCATTAAGGGTGATTTTTATTTGGACGGGTTGCCGAATTGGCGCACTACCTATTGCGAATTTGATATAGATGCTCTGCGCACTCAGGCCTGGGATTTGGAGAAAATCCTAAATGGTATGGAGTTGCCCGATATGCTCCAAGCCGCGGGAACAATTTCAGGTAATGGCAGATTTACCGGACAATTTGTAGATTTTAAATGGAATGGACTGTTAAATTCTGACTTAGGCAACGTCAGAACAGACCTGCTGATGAACTTTAAACCGGGTTCAAAGAATGCCGTGTTTAGCGGTAAAATTGCCACTGACGGATTTGATTTAAGCCCCATAAGTTCTGAACTCGGCTTTGCTGTATTCGACATTGAAGTTGATGGCAGTGGACTAGATCCCCAAACTTTTAGCATGAAAACCCATGCTCGAATTGATGAATTTGAAATTCGTGGCAGACGATTTACAGATGCAAAAATTGACGGAGAATTAACCACGCGAAACTTTAGTGGCTCTGCTGTATTTGAAGATTTTCGTCTCAATGCTGACTTCACTGGCGATATCGACTTTACAGGCAATGTGCCGGTCTATGATTTTACTGCAAATACCCGAGGTTTAGACTTGTATGAGTTGGGTTTGGATACTATTCATACCTTGGTTTGGGTAAATTCAACGGTTCAGGCAAATGGAGATAACTTGGATAACTTTCAAGGTTGGGCAGATCTGCGCAATATTTATGTTTCCCGGAATGGGAAAACCTAT
>JBEIRK010000246.1:0-1797 GCA_040376005.1 Flavobacteriales bacterium | reverse complement strand
TGAATGCTACCTCAGGTTGGTGGTGCGCACCTCCCAAAGGTTCGTTGATAATACCATCAATCAATCCATTGCCAAGCATATCGTTTGCAGACAACTTAAGCGCATCTGCTGCCAATTCCTTTTTATCCCAAGTGCGCCATAAGATAGAGGAGCAGCTTTCAGGTGATATAACACTATACCAGGTGTACTCCATCATGAGAACCCGGTCACCCACGCCAATTCCCAGCGCGCCTCCACTAGCCCCTTCGCCAATGATGATACATATTACCGGTACCTTTAAGGTTGCCATCTCAAAGAGATTTCTTGCAATTGCTTCGCCTTGTCCGCGTTCTTCAGCTTCCAACCCTGGCGATGCACCCGGAGTATCTATCAAGGTAATAATGGGTCTATTAAACTTTTCTGCCAACTTCATCAGTCGCAGCGCCTTTCTATAACCCTCAGGATTGGGCATGCCGAAATTGCGCAACTGCCTTTGCTTGGTATTTCTGCCTTTTTGCTGCCCAATGATCATTACAGGCTCGTTGTCTATCATTGCAAATCCACCCACTATAGCCTTGTCATCTTTTACCTGACGGTCGCCATGCAATTCTACAAAGTCTGTAGTTATTTGTTCAATATAATCGAGGGTATACGGACGATCCTGATGGCGGCTAATCTGCACTTTCTGCCATCCTGTAAGATTGCTATATATATGCTTCTTAGCTTCTAGAATCTTCTCTTCCAGGCCAGTCATCATATCAGACATGTCTACCTTGCCTTTTTCATGTGTTTCACGGGTCTTCTCCAGTTGCTCCATCAAATCTGTGATGTCTTTCTCGAAGTCAAACCATTGGGTTACTGCCATGATAATTTTAAATTAGGGTTGGCAAAATAAGAGAATATCTTGTGATTTATGAAATAAGGTGGTAAAGATATAATAAAAAGCTTCATACGTCAGGCACTCCTAATGTTTCATTCTCTAATACTGAAACCAATTTAAACTATTTCACGGCATAATAATAGGCCGGGTGAACATTATAATCCGATTTACTTAGCAGCCGTTATTACGATCGAATATTAACTCAATTTATCTACTAACTGTTTCATTGCCAATATATTCAGGTTGCTTTCGGCGTCCAAAGACCGTAATAATTTACATCCACCAGTTGGTTATTCCCATTTCTAAAATCCTTGGTATGGGTGCCCTCCTTTTTAAAGTGTAACCTGTCTGCTAATTTTTCACTTTTCAAATTCCCTGGTTCTATGCGGCAAATGATTTTATTCAATCCGTGTTCTTTGAACAAATACCGTATCAGTTTATCAGCCACAAATGTGGCTATACCGAGCCCTTCATGCTTTTGATCTATCATCCATGCTACTTCGCACTTGGGCAAACGCCAGTCAAAGCCAAATGCTGAGAAGATAAAAACAATCTCTTGGGTATATCGATTGCGAACCAAGACCATTAAACTTCTCCCCTCATCCTGATCCAGTATCTTACGCTGTATCCACAATTTGGTTTCAGTTAAACCTTGCAGCACTGCATCGGTTGTTAGTGGAAAGGGCACCCTTACGTTTTCAAGATTTCTCATAATAAATGCATGAAAATCCCCACTGTCCTTGATTCGAACGGCATGAAGTTCCAACATTAATGTCTGATGCTCAAAATACTCGCTAGGAAAAGACTGAAATGCCACGCTGCGCAAATTACCATGAAATTTGCAATTACTTTTGTACTGTGCAAAATCGTATTACCTCACTTTTCGGCATTCAATATCCCATTATCCAAGGGGGTATGATCTGGTGCAGCGGCTGGGA
>JBEIRK010000105.1:0-8753 GCA_040376005.1 Flavobacteriales bacterium | reverse complement strand
TGAAATTACTGTTAGTAGAAGTAGTATTAATTTTGTTTTCATATTTTACTTTTTGATTGTTTTTTCTTGATTATCGGATGCAAATATTACAGCCTTTCCCATAACTTGTTTATTGGCGCACCTAAAGTACGCCAATCATCCCAGCGAGGGTAGGCTTGGCGAACCTGAGGTGCGTGGTATTTCGCTTTTCTCTCTCCATGAGTTTAGTCCTGGTTGTAGTACTTTTCAAACGTCCCTCCGTCTCTTCAGTTCCAATTGGAACCGAACAACAGGTAAAGGTTCCTAGATGCGATACACGCCATTAAGTACCAATACCCATGTGCAACAAACATAAGAAATGTTTTGATACGGCGCTATCCCTAAATTTAGTGATTTTTTAATACATAGTCGGTTGGCCGATCGCCGATAGCCGATAGCCGATAGCTATCGGCTCGGCTCGGATCGGCCCGG
The DNA here is from genome assembly GCA_040376005.1 of Flavobacteriales bacterium. GTDB lineage: Bacteria > Bacteroidota > Bacteroidia > NS11-12g > UBA955 > JAGXTF01. The sequence continues at coordinate 8,303 of JBEIRK010000105.1, read as the reverse complement.
CCCGGCTGGCTTAATGTGCTGAAGATGGGTTCCTAAGCCCTTGCAGGGCGGGCTGCGACACGGTGTGTGGAGTATTCATGAATCATTTTGGACAACCACACAAAGCCAGGGCGTGATGTGGCGCGGCATAATGGATTGCCTCATTCTATACCCGTACGGGATGATATAGCGCCATTTTATGGTTTTTATACCCGTACGGGTCTACTGCACACAGGCAGACCGCAACACAAATAATACCCCACAAAAAAAGAGGGACCTATGCCCCTCTTTTAACAATTCAATGTTGTAAGAATGCGCTGTGGCGCTTACTTGGCTTTTTTGATGAAGTACAAGAGGGCCAGGGCTACCACTACGTGCATGAGATTTAAGGCTATGCCATAGGCCACGGTGATGTGCGGGATGGCCACGAAGGGATTGATAAAAGACAGAAGCAAAAGCACGATGGCCACGATGCTGAAAATGGTGAAACCCTTACAGGGCGAATAATAGCATGCTGCTATCTGTGGGCGATGCCCACAGCTGTGTGTGCCCTTACAGGGCGAAGTTTAAGATGGAAAATGATGACAAGTGAGACGAAGCTTTTCGCAAAACCTGCGACGCTAGGCTAATATAGTATTGGTGCGGGCTTTTGGGGGTGCCATGATAAATTGCCCCAAGACCAATCCATAGAAGAGCAATGGGCCTTTTATTCATTTCAAATTGTGATCAATTCAAAAATCAATTCAGATAAGATTGAAACATTACTATCAATAGTTCCTTGCATATATCTTTCGTAAACACTTCTGTTGTCCGGAGGGTTTAAATTTAAAACCAACCCTTTCTCCGCCGCAAGTAACCGTAAGAATTCTCTTTGTGCGCGACCATTGCCCTCGCGGAACGGATGAAGATAATTTAGGTTGTCTAATATCTCTGCTAACTTTTCAGCTATATCTCTTTTGTTATCAACTGATATCTTTTTAAATTCTACAATTAAATAATCTAGAAACTTTAAAGCTTTGTCAAAATGAGAGGTTGGGAAGAACTGCTTGCCATCTTTACTAATTTCAACCATTCGATGCTTCCCAGCCCAGATGTAAATATCTTTAAATAGATATTCATGAATTGAAAAAAGACTACTTATTCCTGTAATCTGAATAGGATTGTCTACCAGTTCTTGAAGCCGTTTTGTAACAACACTACTTTCAATAAATAGCAATACATCTGGATCGGTAATATTCTGTAAATTTTTTAATACTCCTGATTCAGGGTCAATATACGCATAGCCAGGGTCTAAATATTTATAGAAATTAGACATAGGCTTTTTGCTTGGCGAAAGCCACCAACTCGCCCAATGTTATTTTGCCAGATATATAGTCTCGAATAATTTCAACACCTTTTGCTGTGGGCTTAAAACCTTCAAACATGTTACTGCCTAAGGCATTAGCCGTACTTTCTAAGGTATGCAAGTCTGAAAACTTAACTCCCATTATGGTGAGGTTGTTTCTGTCAATCTCTATGGTTTGAAACATGCTTTCAGCTATTGATGAGGTACAAATTTACATCATTTAAACAAAATATTGCTTCGCTGTGCTGACGAGGTTTAGCCCTTACAGGGCGAATAATAGCATGCTGCTATCTGTGGGCGATGCCCACAGCTGTATGTGCCCTTACAGGGCAGCTGCGGCGCGGTGTATAGTTTTATTGGCCCCAAAGACAGGCGGTACTGTAGGCGCTATGCGCAAATCAATTAGTATGACCGCAACGGGTGTGTATGCCTTACGCAGGGTTGGGGAGATGAACTGCATAGATTCGAAATCCATATATGCGGCGTAGACCGTCAAGGGGTGGTGGTGGAATTGTGGGTGCGTCTCATTAAATCTGAATTGCCTTGCTCTCCCCCTCTCCCATTGTCCCAGAAGTCATATACTTTAATGCGTTTTACGAGTGTGATGTGTTCATTGTGTGTTTTGAAATTACAGCAGTCGTAAAATGACTTCACCTCTCCCTCCTCGATATCGAAGACCAGATGCAGTCCATGGCCTGAGTGGTTGCCCACAAAGGTCCAGCCCTTGCCGCGAGCACAAGTGTAGCCGGTGCACACACCCACATGGCGGTTTAAATAGGTATCGCCCTGCTCTTTGAAATAGTCAAAGGTCTCTTGGGCATTTTTCAAAAAGCCACCTTTTGAATTGGAACAATACAGGCCACCGTCCAACAAACTACCCAAACCCTCCAAATCCATGGATTGAAAACAATGTAGCACGGCATCGGCATGGGTATTGATTTTTGTTGTGAGTCTATTTTCCGCAGTCATATGGGAAGGGTAAAATTAAATTATTGCATGTATTTGCCCTAGGAATGTGAATATGTTTTGGCCGAATATCTTTTTCCACAGCCACATGGAACCGCACCCGTTTTATTGCCACATGGCAGGCGTGAGCACAATGCCCTTCTTGAACAGCGATTCTTTGAGGGTGGGTGATTTGTGATCAGGATTATAGAAATTGTTATTCCATTCCTTAAGGGATCGGGGGTCGTATTTTTCCCACCTTACCCAATAACATCCATCAAATACGTCTTTGAATTGATCTAGGATTTCGAACGGAGTATAATCTATGTTCAGTCCTTCATTAGCCATCCAACGCCGCGATTTATCTTCGGATTCATCTACATAAAAATCAAAATGCAAGAGTGCCAAACCCTCTTCCTCGTAATTCACCAACCAAGTCAGCAGGGACACTTCATGGGCTGCATCTACCTTCTGCCAATCCTGCAAGGCTTGCATTGCGCGTTCATTCACGGCGAGATAGCCTTCCAATTCCTCGAAGCGATGCATTAAAGATTTAAATTTTTGGGCCTCGGGAAAGAAAAAATAATCATCGTCCAAGCGCCTGGAGAATTTCCCATATTTCTCTTTCCAAGGCAGGTAATCGCTGGGCTGTAGCAGGGCGGGATGCAGTTGTTTTAATTCACCCGTAGCATTTTTACAAATTTCGATATTCAGGGCCTGGTCAAAGGTGGGTTCGGGGGGTATGAAACGTTTTGGCTTGGTCATTTCCAGGCGTTCGCCTCTAACTAGCGAAGGGTCACCAGACTTAAATTGCTGACAAAATACTATCGACAGAAGGGGATCTTCGCAGATGAGCAATTCAAAAAAAGTCTTGGACTGATTGCCCACAAAGGTGTAGCCTGATTTGTTGCAATTATCACAGGAGCTACTTCCGCAAGATCCGGGGTAAGACAGCAGGCTTGTATCTCCCAATGCGCGCATGGCGGTAAACACCTCATGCATAAAATTGATAAACTGAAACTTCCCCATCCCATTATACTTCTGCCTAAAATCCAACAGCTCATCAAAGACCTCAAGGTCCATGGTTTCTATGGCGTGGCGGATGCGGTAGATGGGGGAAGTAGATGGCACAATGCGAAGTAATGATGGTAAAACTAAAACGACAAGTTTCTGTAAACGAATTCATTTATTTTTAATTGAATACCCGCATTACCCTTAACCATTGATATTCCAAGCTGAATGTTTTCCTCTCTGGAAATGTAGAAATTATTCCTAAATCATATTCCCATCCTCATCAAACTTCATATGTTTCTCGCCCCATTCAGACATGGAATCGATAATGGTTAAGATAGAAAATCCTTTATCACTGATGAAATATTCTACCCTGGGAGGGATTTCCGCATAGATTTTTCGGGTGATTAAGCCGTCTTTTTCCAATTCTCTGAGTTGCTTGGTTAGCATTTGCTTGCTGATACCAACGATACCTCGGTGTAACAAACCAAAACGATTGATCCCTTTGGATATCAAGTACAGCATAATGGGTTTCCATTTGCCTCCTATGGTTCGCATCGTATAATCCACCGGTGAAGCCGATTGAATTTCTTTATTTTTCATATTTTTTGATTTTTAATCTATTGATAGTCAATATTGGTGTGTTTTATATGACTAGGTAATTTTTATATAACTACTTGCAAAAATAGAACAATGAAATCAACCTTTGTGAAAAAAATTATGACAGTAGAAATCACAAACACAAACTATGAAACGCTGTTTCAAAACAACCCAGGACTTTGCATTCTTGAATTTTGGGGTCAAAAATGCCCTCCATGCGAAACCATTGCTCGGCACTTAGACACCTTGTCTATGGAATATAAGGATGAAGTGCTTATTGGAAAGGTGGATGCTTATGCCAATTTGGATCTCTCAACAAAATTTGGAGTTAGCCATACCCCAACGCTACTGTTTATTAAAAACGGCGAGATTTTAGAGAAACATAGCGGTGCAACATCGAAACAAGCTTTAGAACATAAGATAAAACATCATTTACATCGGGATTAGGTCCTTGTGTATCATTCAGGGAATTGAATGTATACCCCTTTCATCAAGCACCCACCTACTCCTCAGACAAATCCTGTATACACTGCTCTCTCACTTTCCATAAAGCAGCAAATGACAGCTGAATATGGGGTTGCCCGTGCAGCCAGGTTTTGAGGTGGTTCTGGTGGTAGTTGTTTTTAAAATCGGTAATTTGTTCAGGTGCGATTTCTATTTCTTCTATGAGATCTCCCGCTGCGGCCAAGGGGTTGAAATTCACTTTTGTGAAGTCAATCCTTTGGCCCTTGTATTTTAAATAGCAATGCGCTTCTGGGATAGACTCTAAGTGGTGTAGCGCCAGTGTGGCGGCTATTTGAGGGCTGTTGTTTTTATTCATGTGGAACATGCCCAGCATGAGTTTACAATCGTCGATCTGATTCTCGTCTGCCAGTCTTTTGAGTAGCGCATGTTTGGTACTGCAGGTGCCGCAGTTGTCGGTAAACACGCAGAGAATGCTGTTCTTATCCGCATTACGCCCGTAGGGAAGCTGACGCACATAGGCAGCCGCCTGGCCAAAGGTGTATAGATGGAGACGGATACATGCCTCGGATACAGGGCCGTTTGGTTGTATTTCAGCATTGAGGTACTCCGTCATATCACAGGTGCAATTGTAAGACCTTGGGATGGCAATTTTTATATTTCAATTGCTATTGGGGTTGGACGCAGCTCCTGTTCTCTGTATGAGCCAAATGAGCACTGAACTCAGTAAGGTTAGCAGTGTAAAGTATTTTTCAAAGTTTGTTTCGGCAAACAGGTTGCCTATGGTGTTGAGTGCAAAGATTCCAAAGAATATCCATAAAATTATATTCACCGTTTTTCTACCCATAACATAGCGTATATACTCTCCTTTTTGCAGGAGTATGAATACGAAAAAAGAATTGATTAAAATGGAAAGGGTTTCAAAAACATACATTTCTTCCACGGTTTTTAACTTACCGCCCCAGGTGATCTCAAAAGGAATAACCCGAAGCAGTATAAGCGCATGAAACACGGCTACCAATGCGGAAATGAGCAGTAAGGTGTTGATGTAGATTTTTTTGGGGGTGTTCATTGTTGGGGGTTTTTAGAGTTTGTTAACGTTTTGTAGATTGCCGAAGGGCGGGGCTGTTACCACCAGTACTTGATGGTATTAAATACCACATTCCGTATTCTTTATAAGAATCATATCTCATACTTTAGTCAGTTGGTTTAAACGGCCCTGAAACGACTGGAAATAATCTCTTTTCGTGGTATCATTTAGAAAAGAAGCAGCTACCATTTTTTCAACTAAATCTGATTTGGAAATCATCAATGCCATAATATCCTGAAAAGTCTTTTCACTGATTTCTGCTTTCTCCGCTAGTTTGGCAAATTGCAAACCGATTTTGCCTTGGGCTAGATTTCTAGGCAATAGACCATCATCTAATGCAAAGTCTTTATCTTCTATATGAATACGGCTATTTAGCAAGTCATACGCTGGGCTTAGTCGATAATCTCCAAAAGGTGTTTCTAATATAGAGAAATTTTTAAAGTGTGCATCTCCATTTGAAAAAAGATAATTAAAGACAAGTATTTTTAAAAGTTTTGGTGCGTCTAACTTGTAAGTTGTTAAATAGTTGCGCATTAATTCAAATATATCTAAATAATTCCCGAGATACTTGTAATGTTCTCCATGGGTTTGTGGGGTTCTTTTTGCTAAGGAAGCAAAGTCATCTTGAGCTAATTTTAAGCCATCTTCTTTTACATCAAATCTTTTGGTGATGTAGGCAGGTGTACCATCTTTAAAAAATATCAATGCATTTTCTGCAGTCTCTATTCCATAAACCTGACGGGCAACTTGCATGGTTAAATGCTCATTGGCGGGCATTTGATCTGGCTTTTTACCAGCGCCTGGAATTGGTTTCAGAATATAAGTACCCTGTTCAACTTCATTATTAAGCCTTAGCTTGTTTTTGTCAAGTAATACAGAAAATTTCTCTTGTACACCTGATATCGACATGCGTTTTCGATTCTCTTCAAATAGCTTATCAGTTTCTGGGTTGGATGCTGGAGAATCGTACGGCAAAACATGATGCACCTTCTTGCCCTTAAAAACTCTATTCAAAGCGGTTCTGCTATACGTATCAAAACCTTCAGATAATGTGCCGGGACAAACTTTAATTGATAAAGGAAAATTATCAATTGACAATTGAGTTGAATTTTTTAATTTTTCGGTCATTTTTGTTTTGAAGATTTTATAATAGAAATGAGCAGTCTTAAAATTTCTTCAACCTCAGTTTTATAAGATTCAAAATCGTTTTTATCAATATAGTCAGATTGGTGAAGTAAGTCTAGCCAATATGCTGATTCGTTTGCTTCTTTTAAGGCAATTGATAGTTTATGAATGAAATCTGCCTTACTTTCAGCATGTTCAGATTCTCTTACCAAAGCCCCAATAGCAGTACCTGATCTCAATAATTGTTTTGATAGAATAAATTCTCTTTTAGATTCAGTCAAAAACTGATAGAGCCTTACAATTCTCAATGAAAATGCAAAACTTTTTATTTTTATAATATTCTCTTTCATAATTATCCATTATCAATTTTCAATTATCCTTACAGTAACCGCACCAATGCTGTCATTTTTTGCAGAAGTCATCAGCAATCCGAAGTAGTCCTCTCGGTCGATTCTATTTAGTTTACATACCACTTGCTTATTAGAACCTTCAGGAAGCATGTTGTAAAAAAATGGAAACAGGTATTTAGAATGAAATTCTTTTTCGGTTTTAGGTAAAGTGAGACTGATGCTTTGCTTACTGTTATTGGCTACCCAGTTATCGTGATAACGAAATGAAAACGAACCATCATCGTGTTGGGTCAAGATACCCGCTTCTTCATTCTTGAATAATACTTTGGCTTTTCTCATTTAATAGGCGTTACATTTTTAATTTTTAGGCAAACCTCCATACCCAACACATCAGATATCTTATGCATTGTTAACAGCGTAGGATTTCCTTTTCCGCTTTCAAACTGTTTTAGAGTTCTCAATCCAACGCCTGATAGTTCTGCTAATCCTTCCTGTGTTACTTGCAGCGCTTCCCTACGTTCTTTTATAGTTTTTATTAACTCTATAAAGTGCATTATATAGCATTATTTAATGCAAATGTAATACTAATTTTTAAAACTTCAACAAAAAGAGCAATAAATCGCACTATGTTGTATATGTCTTGGTTTTTATTATGTAATTACAATAAAAGATGCATCTTAAAGCACTATTATTTGAATAAGAGCATTTGTCTCGGTTTTTGCAGTATTGGTGGTAACGTTTCGCGGCTACAAGAAGTTGGCGGCTTTTACTACAAATGTTTATACGAAGAACTAATGTTTGTTTAACCGCAAAACTGTCATACGAAGCACTGAACCGCCAATTTCTTGTAGGTGCTGTTAGCGGTAGTTATTTATCAATAAGGTTTTTAACTGTGTTACCTAATGAGTCTAATACTAAGAGTTTTACTTCGTCATTATTGTCAACCATAAATAGTATACGTTCTCTTCCCTTTGTATCGGTAATAGCAATTGCTGCAGTTTTGTTGGCATTTTCAAGGACGATTCTTCGAATACCTCCTGATCCTCTTTCTTCGAATTCTTTCTTAGTATTTCTGTCACTGATTATTAAACCCATTCTATATGTTGAATCCGTTTCGTTCTTGTATATGTTGAATGCATCTGTGTTGTTATAGTCAACAGCAAACATGGCTATTTCTTTTCCTCCTTGATTGACTACTACCAAACCTCCGGTTTCATTTCCTTTGCTATCGTAATAAATTAATCCCCTTGGCTTGAATATTCTTGGCAGAACCTTTCCGTCAATAGTAGGTTCAGGAACACTGTCCGCCAGAATCAGTACAGGTTTTCCAGAATTTCTATCAACGATGGATAGTTTGTTTAATACAAGCTCGTTGTCGGTTTTTAAACCGAAGAAT
>JBEIRK010000080.1:0-12262 GCA_040376005.1 Flavobacteriales bacterium | reverse complement strand
TCTGGACTACTTTTTGGGGCCGGTTGCTTTTTATCTTTTTCAATGATTTTTTATATGGTTCTCTAGCGTAAATAATGATCTCTTGCCAAACGCAACAAACAATCCTGTTTCTTAATGGTCAACAAATGACGCAACAGCTCAGACAACTGGGTGCTTTTTTTACTGATACTCGCATAATCAGGATGATTTTCATCGAGCAGATTGTTGGCTGAATCATAATAAAGCGCGGATTGGTCAAAAATCTTCTTTTCATAATAAAAATCACCAAGTGCTAAATAAGATGTTGTGGCCTGTGCCTTATCATTTTTACTTTCTTGTATACTCTTATTTAATAGGCTTACTCCTTGTTTCACATTTCCTGAACGGATTTCATTAATCCCCATTCTGTAATAGATCTGACCGAAGTATTCCAGGTTTTTATCGTCTTTTAACATGCGCTTCAGCAAGTGGTTCGCACGGGAATAATCCTTTTTCTGAAGGGATAAGATCTCTACTTGATTGATCCGTGCGTTAAAGGCAATTTCATAGGGTGGCGTCATTCGCACGACTTTAGCGTAATGCAACTCAGCTGCATCATACTTCTCCAATTGCTGATAAGATTGAGCCAGCGCAAAGTGCAATCGGTACTTTTCAAGTTTTCCTTTCGCCCCGTGCAATGCCAATTCCAAATATTCAGCAGCCAGGCCAATCTTCTTATTGCGCAGCATGATTGCACTTAAGGCTTTATACAATTCGCATTCAAGTGTTTTTGGAAATGCTTTGTCGTTCTTCAGGCCTATTATCAAACTTTCTGCTTCTTCAAATTTACCTTGATAGTATAAGCACTGAAAAGTCCAAAGACGCGCTTTGTAGGTAACAATAGGGTCTTTGAAAGTGGAGATGACATAATCAAAAATATCGCGTGCCGCGATAAAGTCGCCCTTCATAAAATATGCCTTTCCCATAAGCAGATAAGCATCGTCTACCCACTTACTGCGAGGGTGCTTATCTATCATGGTACTTACTTTCTTTACAACCTCATCCATAGTTCCCAAATTGCCTTTTAAGCTTTCGGCAGTGCCATAGTTATAAAGTTCCAAGTAATTTCTAAAGTCATCTTTATTGGCTTCACGGAGTCCTAAAACAGTTTCTTCCCACTTCTGATCTGCATTGAAATATACATTGTAGTGGGCAGTTGTATTGTGCCATTGTCTCGACAGCCAACTATCACTATTGCCGCATGCCCAAAAAAATACAATTACAAAAACAGCAATTGGCAGTTTAAAATATTGCATCGTACTAAAACTATTCGTTAAAAACGGTATTTTCGTCTTTTTATTTCCCAATGTCCAAAGGTCGCAAAATTATTGCCAAATTAAGGAATAAATACCGTCTGGTTCTGATAAATGATTCATCTTTTGCAGAAATCTTCTCTATTCGGTTAACTCCTATCAATGTAATGATGCTGTTTAGCACGGTATTCGTGCTATTTACCATCATTATATTTTTATTGGTTGCTTATACCCCGATGAGGCAACTTGTACCGGGGTATGGCAAGTCAAGCGACCAAGCAGCTTGGATGGAATTGAATCAAAAAGTGGAAGATTTGGAACGCCAATTTCAAAACCGCAGCTTGAAAGAGGATGCGCTGAATAAAATTCTCCAAGGAAACGAAGGTCAATTGGATACGCAATCCGCTAAAAAGCCATAATCCGGCCCACTGTAATTGGGTACCTCTTTTTAAGTTAATAACAAAATATTCACACTTTTTCAAGTTGGATGCAATATATTTGTAACCAATATGTTTTCCGGTGGAGCAAAGAATAAAAAAGACAGCACTGTTCAGGGCAATCTCCTTAATATAATAGGAACTGAAACCAAACTAACAGGAAACTTAGAATCTTCAGGGGATATCCGGGTGGATGGATCTATCGAAGGTCACGTAACTGTGAAGCAGCGTTTGGTGTTAGGAGAGGGGGGATTGATTAAAGGCGACATCGTAGCAAATGATGCGATCGTTGCTGGATTACTCCAAGGAAATATTAGGGTAGAGCAAACCCTGGTTTTGCGTTCAACAGCTCGGATAGAAGGCGACATTAGTACAGATAAAATTGTGATTGAAAGTGGTGCTCAGTTCAACGGACGCTGCAGTATGAATACTCAATTGGCCGCTGCACCTTCAAAAAGCAATGGACTCCCCTACATCAAAGCCAAAACAGAAACCGAGAAGCAATAGCTTTATGCAGTATACAGGCATGGGATTTCAAATCCTTGCCTACATACTAATATTTCTATGGTTGGGCCACATGCTCGACACATGGATTGGTTTAAAAATGCCTGTTTTTACCGTTGTCATGTCATTATTAGGCGTCATAGGCGCTATGTTTTCCATCATTAGAAAGTTGTAGTTTACAATATTGTGTGCTTGTTTTGCGGCACAAATGAAAGTATCCTACACCTTGCGGTTGTTTATCCTTGCAGCCGCATTGGCCCTTGTCACTTTTGCTGTACAAATTTCAAAAATGGCAATTATTCCAAATTATAATTGGATAGGTCTCGGTTATCTTGTACTGATTACTTGGCTCATACATTCTTATGTTTATGCAGCAAGTTCCAATCCTAACTCATTGATACGCAGACTTATGGTTGCTTCTTTGCTTCGAATGATCTTGGGTGTTTTATTTCTTGCAATCACACTTTTTAACAACCGTCCAGCGCATATTCCATTCGTTATTTTCTATTGTTCTTATTTTTGTGTTTTAATGCTATTTGAAATCTTAAATATGCGTACTAACTTGCGACCCGATTTAAAACAAAGGCCCAAAAACGAAAATGCCTGATTTTATTAGTACTTTCGGAGTTCGCAACGGTATGAAATTTTTAATTTTAACCGCAATTTGCGCTTTTTTCAGCTCTCAACTGCTGGCCAATGCGCCTGAAACCCACTCAAATTCTGCTGAAAAACATGTTTCTCATGCTTCAGAAGCAGTTACTGCTCATGGCGAACACACTATTGCGGATGAACCTATCGGTAAAAAAGTGAGTAAAATGATTTTAGGTCACATCGGTGACAATCACGATTGGGATGCTTTCGGTCACATCGTTGTTTTGCCTCTTCCTATAATTTTGTATACTGAGAGTCAAGGACTACAAGTATTCATGAGCAGCAATTTTCACCATGGTCATGAGCCGCACAATGGCTTCATGATGATAAATGATGGTGCCAAAATTGTTTGGCGAGACCCTTCAAAAACAGAAAAGATTTGGGATTTTAGTATTACCAAGATTGCAGCTACTATAATTTTGGGTAGTATCTTCATGATCTTTATTTTTATAGGTGTAGCAAAAGCCTATGCAAAACGCAAAGGACAAGCACCTAAAGGTTTCCAGAATTTGATAGAAACCATGTTTGTTTTCATGCGCGATGGTGTAATCAAATCATCTGTAGGTCCAAGATATAAAGAATTCATGCCTTTGTTGATGACTATATTTTGGTTTATCTTCATTGTGAACCTGATGGGAAATATACCTTTCTTCCCAGGTGGAGCTAATGCAACAGGGAATATTGCAATTCCATTGGTATTGGCTGCGGTAATTCTTTATTATATCACCATTAAGGCAAACAAGCATTATTGGAAGCACATTTTCATGCCAGATGTTCCAGTAGCATTATATATATTGCTTATTCCTATTGAAATACTTGGTTTCTTTTTGCGTCCCTTCGTATTGATGCTTCGTTTATTCGCGAACATCACCGCAGGACACATTATCATCTTAGGATTTTTCTCCTTGATATTCATCTTTGGATCTTCAAAAGCTTGGGTAGGCTACTCCGTAGGAGTTCCTAGCGTAGCATTTACAGTATTTATGGGCATGTTGGAATTGCTGGTAGCATTTCTACAAGCCTTTGTATTTACTTTGTTGAGCTCTTTGTATATTGGTATGGCTATAGAAGACCATGGGCACCATGATCACGACCATGCTCATGCAACCGAAAAACATTAAAAAAAACAAACTAACCTAAATAACAATCAATAAACCAACACTATGAGTTTGATGACAATTCTTCAGGATGCAGCCACAGCCGCTGCGAGTTACAGCAAAATGGGCGCCGCAATTGGTGCCGGTTTGGCAGCAATCGGAGCCGGTATCGGTATCGGACGTATCGGCGGCAGCGCTATGGAAAGTATCGCACGTCAGCCTGAGTCTTCAGGTGACATTCGTTCAAACATGATCGTAGCAGCTGCACTGGTAGAAGGTGCGGTTTTCTTCGCAATCGTTGTTTGTCTGCTGATCCTTTTCCTCTAAGAAACAATAAGCAAGATACCCTTCCTGATTTATCAGGTAGGGTATCTTCACATTGAAAAACAAAAACAATGAAAATTACATTAATGGAATTGCCACCGTTAGTTAATCCTGAAGTAGGATTGATTTTTTGGATGACTTTGTCATTCCTTGCGGTGCTATTTATATTGAAAAAATTTGCCTGGAAGCCCATTATGAGCTCACTCCAGGACAGAGAAGAGTCAATCGAAAAAAGCCTGCAAGAAGCTGAAAACGCCCGTGCAGAAATGGCTCGCTTGACCAGCCAAAACGAACAGTTGTTAGCTGAAGCCCGCACTGAAAGAGAGAAAATTCTTGCTGAAGCGCGTACGATGAAAGAAAAAATCGTAAACGATGCAAAGAGCATCGCTGATGAAGAAGCTAAAAAGCTAATTGTTCGCGCAACTGACGAAATCAATAAGCAAAAAATTGCTGCAATTGAAGACTTGAAAAAAGAAGTTGCAGGTTACTCCGTGGCAATTGCTGAAAAATTGGTAGGAGCTCAAATGGCGAGTACCGATGCGCAGCAAAAGCTTATCGCTGATCAATTGACCGAACTTACGAAGTCACACCCACAGCAAGCAAACTAATTATGTCAGATAGTAAAATCGCTTCCAGATATGCATTGTCGTTATACGATAAAGCATCAGAAACCGGTGTTTTGGAATCGGTGGCTACGGACATTCGCAGTTTGAATCAAGTGGTAACTGAAAACAGAGATTTCAATAAATTTCTGAACAGCCCTTTGATTTCTCGTGAAACCAAGAAAAATGCACTGAATAAGATTTTTGCGAGCTACAATAAGGAAACTCTGAATCTGTTTCATTTAATGGCAGATAAGAGTCGTGAGAATCTTATATCTTTTGTAGGACTTGAGTTTATGAAGATTTACAACAAGCAAAACAGCATTACCGAAGCGTTGGTTACAAGTGCAGTTGCCTTGGATGAAAATAGTCTTAAACAAGTGGAACAATATGTGAAAATTAAAACTGCGGCAAAAGCAGTTCAAATCACAACCAAAGTAGATCCTTCACTGGTTGGCGGCATGACTATCATGTTTGAAGGTAAAATCTATGACAACTCTATCGCCACCCAGATAAATAAACTCAAAAAAGAATTAAACATAGCATAATCAACATCATATGTCACAAATAAGGCCAGATGAAGTTTCAAGCATCCTGAAAGAACAAATTTCAGGTTTCAACGCTGCTGCAGAACTTGAAGAAGTGGGAACCGTGCTCCAAGTGGGTGACGGTATCGCGCGTATTTATGGATTGTTCGGGGTACAAAGCGGTGAACTTGTAGAATTTGACAATGGCATTCGCGCAGTAGTACTGAACCTTGAAGAAGATAACGTAGGTGCGGTACTTATGGGAAGCAGCATTTCAATTAAAGAAGGCGACAAGGTTAAACGTACCGGTAAGATTGCTAGTATCAATGCTGGTGAAGGTATGCTCGGCCGTGTTGTAAATACATTGGGAGAACCCGTGGATGGGAAAGGCCCAATTACAGGCGAATTGTTTAATATGCCTTTGGAACGCAAAGCTCCAGGTGTATTGTTCCGCGAACCTGTAAAAGAACCCCTACAAACGGGTATCAAAGCGATTGACGCAATGATTCCAATTGGTCGTGGTCAGCGTGAATTGATCATTGGCGACCGTCAAACCGGTAAAACAGCGATTGCTATCGATACTATTATCAACCAAAAAGAGTTTTACGAAAAAGGTAAACCTGTTTACTGCATCTATGTGGCTGTGGGACAGAAAGAATCAACTGTAAAACAAGTGGTTAAAGCGCTTGAAGAAAACGGCGCCATGGCATATACCGTAGTTGTATCTGCACCTGCATCTGCTCCAGCTCCATTGCAATTCTTTGCACCCATGGCTGGCGCTGCAATTGGTGAGTTTTTCCGCGATCAAGGTCTACCTGCATTGGTTGTTTATGACGATTTGTCAAAACAAGCTGTCGCTTACCGCGAAGTTTCATTGTTGTTGCGTCGTCCTCCAGGACGTGAAGCATATCCTGGTGACGTATTCTATCTGCACAGCCGCTTGCTAGAAAGAGCTTGCAAGTTGAACGCAAGTACCGAAATCACCAGCCAAATGAACGACTTGCCTGAAAGCTTAAAAGGTAAAGTTAAAGGGGGGGGAAGCTTGACCGCATTGCCAATTATCGAAACCCAAGCGGGTGACGTATCTGCCTATATCCCAACCAATGTAATTTCAATTACCGATGGTCAGATTTTCTTGGAAAGTAATTTGTTCAACTCTGGCGTGCGTCCTGCGATTAACGTAGGTATCTCTGTAAGCCGTGTGGGTGGTAATGCTCAAATTAAATCCATGAAGAAGGTGGCTGGTACCTTGAAGCTTGACCAAGCGCAATACCGCGAATTGGAAGCGTTTGCAAAATTTGGCTCTGACCTTGATGCAGCTACTAAGTCTGTATTGGATAAAGGGGTTAGAAACGTTGAAATTTTGAAGCAGCCCCAGTTTAGCCCTGCATCTGTTGAAAAGCAAATTGCGATTATTTACTTGGGAACAACAAATAACCTTCGCAATATTCCAGTAGGTAAAGTGCGTCAGTTTGAAGCTGAATTCTTGGAATACATGGAAAGCAATCATAAAGATGTGCTCAGTAATCTCGCCGCTGGTAAGATTGATGATGAAATCACAGCTACCCTTGTAGCCGCTGGTAAAGAAGTAGCAAAAAATTATACCGCCTGATAAGCAGTAATTAAAACATGGCAAATCAGAAAGAAATTCGAGGCAGGATTGCAAGTACCATCAGCACACAGCAAATAACCAAAGCTATGAAACTGGTGAGTGCTACAAAACTGCGTCGTGCAAGTGAGGCCATTGTTAGAATGCGTCCCTATGCCCTTAAACTCAAGGGTATTATGGCAAATCTGCAAGACAGTGCTGATGATGATCAATTGGCAGGTTACTTTCTCGATAGAGATGTGAAATCTGTTCTGATTGTAGCCATTAGCAGTGATAGAGGTTTGTGTGGTGCTTTTAATGCCAATATCGTTAAAAGAGTAAGATCTGTAATCGAATCAAAATACGCCAGCCAGCACAAAGCAGGGAAGGTTGATATTTTGATTATTGGCAAGAAAGCAGGGGAGAGTCTGCGTAAATTAGGCTTCGCTACTGACAACCGTTTTGTGAGTTTGTTGCAAGGCATCGATGCAGAACGTGCATTCGAAGCTGGTGATTATGTATTGGATTCTTTTAACAATGGGACCTATGACCGTGTTGAAATTGTATTCAACCAATTCAAAAATGCTGCAACTCAAATCTTAACAAATGAAGTGTTGCTCCCCATTCTTAAGGAAGATGCAACCAAAGAAACCAAGGTTGCACAACAAACTGAGTATATTTTTGAACCTGGCAAGGTTGAAATCTTACAAGATTTGATTCCCCGTTCACTAAAAACACAGATTTACAGGGCTATTCTGGATTCGCTGGCTGCTGAACATGGTGCCCGTATGGTGTCTATGGATAAAGCAACTGAAAATGCAGGTGAATTGCTGAAAGCCTTTCGTTTGGCTTACAACCAAGCACGCCAAGCCGCCATTACCAACGAAATTTCTGAAATCGTGGGTGGTGCTGCTGCATTGGAAGGATAATTCTAAACCGAATAACATTAAAAAAGGCTGCATGTGCAGCCTTTTTTGTTTCTATCGCAAGTAGCTAAAACTGACTCGCCTTAATGAAATTATCCAATTCTGGATTCTCGTGGCGGGCCTCATCAATCTGTGTTCTATTCCCTTGCCACCATTTCTGTCCTTTGTAAATAAAAATGATATTATTCCCAATATCATAAACCGTTTTCATATCATGACTATTGATAACCGTGGTGATATTGTAATCCTGTGTAATGTCTGTCAACAGCTCATCAATTACTCTGCTAGTTATAGGATCTAATCCAGAGTTGGGTTCATCGCAAAAAAGGTATTTAGTGTTTAACGCGATAGCTCGAGCAATACCCACCCGTTTTTTCATACCACCGCTGATTTCTGCAGGGTACTTTTTATTTACATTTTCCAAGTGAACCCTATTTAAACAGAAGTTTACACGGTCTAAAATTTCAGAGGTATTCATATCGGTAAACATTTTTAATGGGAAGGCTACATTTTCTTCCACCGTCAAACTATCAAACAACGCAGTTCCCTGAAATAACATTCCTATTTCTCTGCGTACTTCCTTTTTATGTTCATAATCCATATGAACAAAATCCCTTTTGTCATATAGAATTTGACCTTGTTCAGGTGTTTCAAGACCCACCATGCATTTTAAAAGTACGCTTTTTCCACCACCAGATGCTCCAATGATAAGGTTGGGTTTGCCCGGAAGAAAGGTAGCGTTAATATCAAATAACACCTGTTTGTCCTTAAAGCTCTTACTTAACTGAACCAATTCTATCATAATTACAGCATTAATTTAGCGATGATAAAATCAGAAAAGAGAATGAGTACACATGCACGAGTAACAGCTCTAGTGCCAGCTTCTCCTACTTCTAGCGCGCCGCCGCTTGTGAAATATCCTTCATAGGTGCTTACACTGGTAATGATAAACGCAAAGACTGTGGCCTTAACCAAACTTACGGAAAGGGTAAATGCCCTAAAGCTCTCACGTGCTCCCTGAACAAACTCATTGGGATCCATTATTCCGGTCATTTTTGCAGCCAAAATACCACCGCTGATTAATAGGAAATTGGCGATGATAATTAAGCAGGGAATCATAATTAATCCCGCTATAATTTTCGGTAATCCTAGAAATCCTGATGAATTGATCCCCATAACTTCATAGGCATCTATTTGTTCGGAAACCCGCATATTCCCAACCTCAGAGGCAATGTTGGCACCTACTTTTCCAGCCAATACCAAACAGGTAATGGTGGGAGCCAATTCAAGTAGTGAACTGTCAGAAACAATGGTACCAATAATCTTTAGTGGAATTAATGGAGAAATAAGCTGGTAAGCGGTCTGGACAGTCGTAACAGCTCCTACGAAAATACTGATTATGGCAACAATGGGTAGCGATCCTACTCCAATATTGTTCATTTCATGAATGGTTCTTTGAAAAAATATTTTACCTTTCTCCGGTCTCACAAACATGCTGCGGATGAAAATCAGATAGCGTCCTAGTTCATAAAACATACGTTCAATTTGGGTGTAAATTTACGACCTCTCGAGCTATATTGAATAGAATTACACTTTCATTTATTCACAGAAATACGAATTGTGAAAAATGGTGGGCAAATCGGTGCATAATTGTTTTCTAAACAGGATTTATAGAGTATTTTTCGCCACCGTTTTATGGACATAACAATACGAAAGAACATTCTGTTCGCATTCATGCTCGCTGCATGCAGCGCATTCGCACAAGGCGGTAAAACCAAGCCGCCAAAGGAAATTGCTCCAGCCGTTCAAATTTATTTTGACTTAAACAAAAGCAGTTTGAAAAAAGCTGAAGTTGCCAAACTTGATAAACTCGTTCAAGATTTGAAGTCAAAACAAGAGTATAGGCTGCTACTTACTGGGCATACAGATAGCTTAGGTAATGACGCCTACAACCTGGAATTATCGGCTTCAAGGGTTGACGAAGTATATGATTGGCTTATGGCAGCTGGTGTAGACTCTGTCGTAGTGAAAAAGAACTACTACGGACGCAGCAAGCCAAGAGAAGGCAATGCAGATGAAGAAAAACGTGCAAAGAACAGACGCGTAGAAATTACAATCTATGAGAAAGAAAAAGTTGTAGTGCCGCCGCCCCCGCCACCAGTGGTAAAAGATACCTGTGGAAGAGATACCACTGTTTTCATTGGAGAAGGTATTACCATAAAAATGAATATTTGTGAATACACTGCTCGCTGCAAGTCAAACCCTATGGGTTGCATTACAGTTGATCGTATGAGTAGTTTGGACGAGATTTTTAATAGCGGTATGCCATTATCCACGGCAAAAGGGGAAGGCTTTATTTGGGGCGGAATTGTGAATTGCCAATTTTCGGGTGATTCTTGTCTTTCAAAACCAGCAAGTATTGTTTTCAGTATTGATGCCGAATCCTATAAAAAGGCGAGACTCATGGCACAGAAAAAGGGCAAGAGTGGCTATTTGGAACCCGACAAAAACACCAAGGTAACGTCTTCTAAGAGCAAGGATAAAATGAATATCACAATTCCTGTGAAGTGTGAAGGTAACTATTGTGTGGCAGCCAATGCGGGTAGGTCTAAAGTGGCTAAGTTCAAAGACAAAACAGGTAAGATTGCGGATATTTATGTGGTATCTGGTTCTCCGATTACCATTATCAAAGCAACGAAAGTTGGCAAATATTGGATCGTGAATTATAAAGATGTAGCCGATGCACAGTTGATTATAAGAATGAATGACGATGATGAAACTGTAGTTTCTGATATTGATTTGAATTCAATTCGCAAAACCAAAAAGAAAGGCGAACTTCGCAAGAAGTACAAGGTTAAAACCAAGCATCTTAAATAAAACCGGTTATTATCGGAATGGAAAAACTCACCCAAAGATCAAAACAGGTTGTAAATAAGGAAATGACGTTTTCAGAACGTATTTACTTACCAGCGATTTTCAAGGGACTCGCAATTACGCTGAGCCACTTGTTCAAGAAAAAAGTCTCTTTGAATTATCCGGAGGTTAAGCGCGACTATTCGGCTGTTTACCGAGGTCAGCATGTGCTGAAGCGCGATGACGAAGGGAGAGAACGCTGCACAGCCTGTGGATTGTGCGCAGTTGCTTGTCCTGCTGAAGCCATCACTATGGAAGCAGCCGAGAGAAGCAAAGAAGATCTAATGAATTACCGCGAGGAGAAATACGCAGCTACCTATGAAATTAATATGCTGCGTTGTATCTTCTGCGGATTGTGCGAAGAAGCTTGCCCTAAACAAGCTATTTTTCTAACCGATAGAATTGTTCAGCCAGAAGACAATAGAGGTAGTTTTATCTACGGTAAAGACATCTTAGTTGAAACTCGCGATAGTCGCGTAGATATCACAAAAAGACAGGTATGGACACTAAATGAGGAGGCTAAATCATGAACGCTACCTATATCATGGTAATGATTTTGTCTTTTTTAACTGTTTCAGGAGCCCTGTTTGTCGTTTGGAGCAAGAATCCGATTCACTCCGTAATTTCATTGATACTTACATTTTTTAGCCTTTCTGCTCATTATGTTGTGCTCAATGCCCAGTTTTTGGCCATTGTTAACCTCATCGTGTATGCAGGAGCTATTATGGTACTTTTCCTATTTGTACTCATGCTGCTCAATCTGAATAAGGAAAGTGAACCCGTAAAACCCATGTTTGCTGAGGTTAGTGCCGCAATTGCAGCGGGTCTTTTGTTGGTAGTTCTGGTAGCAGCGCTGCGCGATGCCGACCAGCGTATTTTCCGCAATCCTGTAGAAGATGCAGGTATGGTAAAGAATCTAGGAAAATTGCTATTTACAAAGTATTTGGTGCCCTTTGAGCTTTCAGGTATTCTGTTTCTTGCTGCTATGGTGGGCGCAGTGCTGTTGGGAAAACGTTCAAAAACAGAAGAAGATGAATTGATAATGCAAGAAGGAGGTGATAAATGAATTCATCGGTTTTTAACTCTGTAGAGATAAGCCATTACATTTATCTGAGTTGCTTGTTGTTTTGTATCGGATTGATGGGTGTACTGCTTCGCAGAAATGCCATCATTCTTCTCATGTGCATCGAATTGATGTTGAATGCTGTGAACTTACTATTCGTTAGCTTCTCAAGCTATATGGGTGATTCCAATGGTCAACTTTTTGTGTTTTTTATAATGGTTGTAGCCGCCGCAGAAGCCGCTGTAGGCTTGGCGATTCTAGTAATGATGTACAGAAATACCCGCAGCACAGATGTAAGTCTCATGGATAAATTGAAAGGCTAATGCAGAACTTACTCTTAATATTACTCATGCCACTGG
>JBEIRK010000090.1:0-10793 GCA_040376005.1 Flavobacteriales bacterium | reverse complement strand
TTGTTTGTTGAGCAATAAGCTGTTTTTGCCTATCCAACCCAATCCAGCGAGCTGGGCCCATTGCCTTTCCATAATCGGCGCACTATCTGTAAATACGCGGTATTCAAAAGACCCTGTGTGCGACTGCAACTCCCCCGCGAGGCTGTGTAATTTGTCTTTGATCACCCGGTGGTAATCTTCCCCCCAAGCATAGCGTGCGATTTTGGGCACATCTGCTTTTTGCGGTTCGGCAGGGGAGTAGTTGTACAAAAACAAAACCAAGTGGGTGGCTCCCGGTAGGATGAGCCGAGGATCTAAGCGCTTTTCAAAATGATTTTCCATGTACTGCATTTTTCCATGAAAACCGCGCTGAAGCCATTCTTTTAAGGGCGCTTCTTCCTCATCCAAGCGACGCAAGGTAGCAATGCCACAGGCGAGAAAACCAGCCTCTTGTGCCAGTTGCTTTACCCATGCCGTATGCTGCGCTGCGCTGCTCATGCCTGCAAAAAAAAGGAGCTTTGCGGAGATTTATACCAAATGCGCAAAACTTATTCTCTGTAAGCTGCAGCATTGGCCCTTATTCACCATGCGATTAATTTGGAAATCTGCGTTTTTTTTCGTATATTTTGGCTAATAAACGCAGGTATTCTTTCACCCACCGCTGATTTCTTATTCTATATTTTGAAATAAAGAACCCAGTCCTTTTTTCTTCAATCTCGAGTATTCGATTTTATTGAAGCTGTATAATTTGGCGGGTCTGTGGGCTACGTTTTCTTGCGACTCTTCTAGCGGAGTAAGCAAATTAATGCCCATGATTTTCTTTCTAAAATTGGGCTTGTCGAATTTGTTCCCCAATATCACCTCATACAGGTTTTGCAATTCGCGCAAGGTGAATTTCTCAGGCAGCAACTCAAATCCTACGGGCTCTGTTTGCACTTTGCGCTTCAATGTTTTGATGGCTTCTCCCAAAATATGGTCGTGGTCGAAAGCCAATCCCCCAACTTCATCCATATCTACCCAACACACAGTCTCTGCCCAAGCCGATGCAATGGGTAAGTAGTTTTCGCTTTTGATAAGGGAATAATACCCTACCGAAACAACACGCCCTGCCGGATGTCGAAGCACAGAGCCAAAAGACTGGAATTGCTCCAGAAAGATATTGTCAAGTCCAGAAAGGTGTTTCAGAATCCTGTTCGCAGAATCATCCAACGCTTCATCCATGCTTACAAGGTCACCGGGTAGCGCCCATGCGCCTTTGTAAGGGTCTGCGCCCCTTTTGATGAGGAGCAACTTCAAGGAACCCTGGTGGTAGCCAAAAATGACACAATCAACAGACAATCCAAAATGGAAAAACTCATTGTAGGGAATGTTGTTTTCCGATAAGAAATACTGCTTTTTCGCCATGGGGTTACAGTCGTTTATACTCGAATTTACGCACGATTACATCCAAGTCTTTGCCGTCCCTCGGACCAGCCGCAATCCATGTGTTTATCCAAAGGTTGATGCGCGCGTTGGTGTTCGTACCCGGTTTTGGAATAACGATGCCTTGAGAAGTTAGGCCATTTTCGGTTTTGGCCCTGGCTGGATTGTTCTTGTCAAACTTCCAATATCCAAATTGCTTGCTCGGGTCGACTTTGTCGCCTGTGTAGGAGTGCCATACAATCGAATCAGGACTCCATAAAAAACTATGGGTAGTGACACCATTCATGCTTCCTGTTGAGTAGGTTTGTCTTTTCATTCTCTCAGGAAAAAGGGTGCCAAAATTTATAGGCTGCACGCCATATTGCAAAGTGCTTGGGTCTGAAGTGATTCCCCATTTCCCCATTTCAATGTCTACCTCTGAGTTTGCTTCGGTCTGAAATGAATTGTCGTCCCAAGTAAACAAACCCAATACAATATTGTCGGGCATGCTCTCAAAATTGCCATCTACAGTAAAAATATAAGTTCCATAACCCAAACGATCCTTACCGATAATTTCTGTACTCATCCACTTGTTGTCGCGCTTCACAACTTTCATGTGCAAATACCCTTGGTTGTCTATGGTAATGTCTTCTTCATTGCCACTAAAGAAATTGGGACCTGGTCCCCACATCGCGTTTTCATACTTCTTTACCACCCAATCGCGGCCTGAAAAATGGATTTGATCTCCTTTGCGATACGCCAAATCCGTAATGTCTACTTCTGGCGGTGGGGATTGCTTACAGCCCCAAATTCCCAGTATGAGCATGGTCGCAAATCCAATGTGTTTCATCATGTTTTTTAGTTGTTAAGGGTGATTTCTGTGCTTAAGCCACCGATGTTAATTATAAAGGTTCCGGGTTCAGTAACCCACTTTAGGTCTTTGTTTACAAATGCCAAGTCTTCCGCGCGTATTTCAAAGGTGAACGTTGCATTTTCTCCTGCAGGGATGGATTTCTTCTGATACCCACGCAGCCTTTTTACAGGTGGTGCAATGCTAGCCACCACGTCACTCACAAACAGCAAGGCCGTTTCTTTCCCTGCAACGCTTCCTGTATTGCGCACGTCCACGCGAATGCGAAATGTACCTGCAAGGGGTGTCACTTCGAGTTTGCTATAGCTGAATTGGGTGTAACTGAGCCCATGTCCGAATTCCCACTGGGGCCGAAAGGCTGTTTCTGAAAAATCGGTATTCAAGCGGTCCGCATGCCTGTGATCGTATGGCAATAAGGTATTGGTATGTCTGGGATAGGTAATGGGCAATTTCCCACTGGGATTTATAGCCCCACTTAAAATGTCACCCAATGCCTCTAATCCGTTTTCCGATGGTTGGTAGGCAAGCAATATCGCATCACACAGGGGTTCGATTTCCCGCACGATTAAAGGTCTGTTCTCTACCAATACGAGTACAATAGGTTTGCCTGTTTTGGCACAATAGTGCACCAATTGTTGCTGCGCACGACTCATGTTTAAATCGTGGATGTCGCCCGGTTTTTCGGTCGAGGGTTTTTCTCCCAAACACAACACAATGGCGTCGCAGTTGTCCGCAGCGCTGATAACATCGGCCTCGCTAGCATAAAGGCTGTCTATGCTGCATGCCTGTAGATAATTGCTTTGCGGGTAATGCTGTTCTAAAACGTCCCAAAGGCTGGCCTTGTTGGGCTCGTCCAATGATGTTCCCGTACCTTGCCAGGTGCGGGTCCATGCGCCATTCACCATAGATATGCTTTTTGCCGCTGGCCCCATCACGAGTAGTTTTTTTGAAGGGCTTAACGGCAATATGCTATTGGTGTTCTTCAAAAGGGTAATTCCCTCTGCTGCCGTTTGATGCGCCACTTGCTTAAAACTATCCGACCCTACCATGGGGTAGTTTCTCTTCTGAAAAGGCAGGGCTTGATCAAATAAGCCCAGTTTTTCTTTCATTGTTAGAATGCGCAATACGGATTCATCGATGCGTGACATGGGAACGGCACCCTCATTAACCAATTCATACAGATAATCGGCGAATTTTAAGTCATTAGGCACCATACTCATATCTATGCCCGCATTGACCGCAATTTTAACGGCTTCTTTATGGTTCGCCGCCACGTGGTGTATGCTCACCAATTTCATGATGTCTTCCCAATCGGTAACGGCTACACCTTCAAACTTGAGTTCTTTGCGCAGCAATTGGGTGAGTATATCTGCATTGGCGTGCACAGGCACCCCATTAATATCTCCAGAATTAATCATCACACTCATAGCGCCATTGCGTATGGCTTCCTGGAAGGTGGGTAGGAAGTATTCCCTGAGTTGTATGTCTGAAAGGTATACCGAGGTTCTGTCTTTGCCTGTAAAGGGCATGCTGTAGCCTAAAAAGTGCTTCATACATGCGGCCACCTTCTCGGGATGTGAAGGGTCCTCGGATTGGTAGCCTGTAACCGCTGCTGCACCCATGGTTTTGGCCAAATACACATCTTCGCCGTAGGTTTCAAAAACGCGGCTCCACAAGGGTTGGCGCGCTACATCCAATACGGGTGAAAAATTCCAAGGAACGCCTGTAGCACGACACTCATACGCGGTAACCGCCGCTGCTTGGTTCACCAAGCTGGGATTGAAAGTAGCTGCTTGCGCTAAGGGCTGAGGAAATAGCGTTCCCTCGAGCAAGTAATTGGCCCCGTGTATGGCGTCAATTCCATACAATACGGGGATATGCAAACGCGTTTTTTGTGTGGCCACGCGCTGTATCTCTGTCATCATGACCTGCCAATGCGCCAAATCGTAAGCGTGACCGCCAACATTGAGCAAGGAGCCTACGCCATATTCTACCACTACTTTGTGCAGTTTGGCGGAATCTAAGCTATGGGGTTCCTGCAGTTTGAATACTTCGCCTTTCGACACCACATCGATGTTGATTTGGGTCATTTGGCCAATTTTCTCCTTCAATGTCATGGAGGCCAATAACTGCTCAACCCTGCTTTTGGGTTTCTTTTTTAAGGTAAATGATACCGTGAGTATCAATACCATAAGTATGGCAATGATTCTATATTTTCTCATGGTAAGGCTACAATTTCAAAATCATCGAAATACAATTCACCAGCGACTTCAAACTGAATGACAAACTGTTTTATCGCTGATGGATCTGCGTTGTTTTCTTTCCAATTAAATTCCGATAAGGGGATGCGGACATAGGCCCATTTCTCTTCCCCTACATAATGCACCTTGTCTGCGCCCAAGCCGGTCCAAGCTTGATTGCCATAGTAGTCTTCAAGTCCCGCAGCCAGTGGCAAGGAACTGATTTTACCCGCCGTGCTGTATATCCTAAATTGTAAACAAGCAGAATCCTTGATGCTGCTCAAATCTTTGCTGCTCCAAGCGTCCCAACCTATACCCATGCCTACCCAATCGCAACCGCCACCTTGTTTGTCCCAACGAATAAAGATGGACTTTTCACCCGAGTTTTTGAGGCTGTCCTCGGAACGAATGCTGATACACTTCGAGTTCGGTGTATACCATACATCGCTGTTTAAGTCTTCCTTGAGAATGGTGGTGGCATAAAAATTGCCAACATGGGCGGGCTCTGCCTGACCATTTCCCTTATCCCACAGGGCTTTGGGGGCTACACTTACGCAGGATTGCACACCCAATATGAGTCCTAAACCTGCTACTATGGCTCGCATTCTCATATTACAGTTCTAAGGGGCTCCCTTTGGTAAAGGCCATGTAATCCAGGGAAACTTGGCTGTATCCAGAAGAAGGGTTGGCTAAAAATAAGCAGGATACCTGATGCAGTTTGTCTGCGTCAAATCTGCCGTTGCCTTTTGGTGTTGAAGCTGATCCATTTACCAAGGTCAAGAGCTCTGAATATTTGATGCTATATACCTTCCATGAGGCATTCAAGTTTTTCAACTCTACGGAATACATGTCTTCGTTATTGGCATTGAATGTCTTGTCGCCGTTTTCGTCTTCGCTGAATTGGAACAACACAATACCATTGGTAATGTTATTGGGTCGTGACATGACTACATTGAAATAAATATCATCTGGGTTTCCGGATAGGTTAAATCCATTGGCACCCATAGCTGTAGCTGGGAAATCCATCAATCCAATCAGCCAGTCGAAGCTCACTGTGCCTGCCATGGTGTAATACTTATTGCCCTGTGGCACAACGCCTGTGTCCTTAATGTCAAAGGTCATTCTGGCTCCATTCTGCGCAAATACTTTCCACTTCGCATTGATGCCCGATTCAAAGTCTGCAATAACTTCGCCTCCCGGATTGCGCTTGCCTGTGATGTTTACAGTCACTTTGTGGTATGAACTGTCATCTTTGATGTACAATTCTGCCTCACAAGCACCCAGTGGGAAACTTGGAAATACGCTAGAGGCGCCGTTCCACTTGCTATTGGTAATGTCAATTACAGTGCTTTTGCCACTGAATACTTTTTCAGCATTGTTGCTCCCTTTTATGGTCAATACCCAAGTTGCAGGTCGGGTGAATTTTGCCGTAAAATGAACGGTTTGTCCCTTTGAAAAATCCACTGTGCTTGCACTCGTAGCAAAGGGCTGAAGTATTTTAAACTCCCCGTATTGATCTCTCAAGCTTGGGCCTTCTAGGGCTTTGTCTCTTTCGCAACTGCTCACAAATAGGGCAGCGAATAGACTCAAGATTAGGATGTTGTTTTTCATGTTGATTATTAGAAATTGAGGATGTAAACGATTGCAATTTGTTCCATTGAAAAGGGCTGTAGCGTTCCCGCTTTGTCAGACCAATTCATTTTTTGCCATAAGGCTTGTATTTGGTTTTTATCGCTAAATCTATAGCGAATGCCCGCCATGAGTATGGTCTCTTTCAAATCTACGGTCAAGGGTTTGAAATCCACAATTTGCGTTAGCTCATTGCGCTGGTTCCAATACTCATTTCCCTTGCCAGTAAGATTTCTGTACGTTAAAATGAGGTCGAAATCTTGTGCGAATTCCCACTGCAACCCGATGTCTGCTACTGAGGAACTCAAGTCAATATTCGACTGCACGATGTCTGAACTTCTGCTTGTGCGCTGCAAACCATGTGAGGCACTGAGGGTGAAGTCGCGCTTTTTCCACCCCAATATCTTAGCCATATCCACATTCAGGTCTAACTTGCTTCCTGTAAACTGTCGCAAACTCTCTATGCCTTGTCCTACCACTTCGCTTTGAACGAGGAGGTTGGCGCTGACTTGTACTTTTTTAGATTCAGTGCTGTACACCACCTTTGCATCTAGGCCTTTTCTATTCGGTGTGGCTTCGCCATAAGGACGTATGTTGTCAAACCAAGGGAGGAAGTTGTCCAAGTCTGGGTTGAAATTGTTGCGATAGATTGACGCATCTTGCGCCATATCTAAGCTGGTGATTGCGCGCACGTTTTGCGCATTCATATACCTTCCGTACAACAAGTTCATCGCTTCAAAATTTACACGTTTCGACTGTGCACCCACACTTCTAAATCCAGGTCCTACATTGATGTAGTTTGCATGTAACGCTACATTGCGTTTCGCTAGTGTCATGTGCGCGCCAACTTTGAAGAAATAATCGCGGATATTTCCTGCGTCGGTGCCGCCCGCGATGCTCATTTTCGAACTTCCGAATTCACTTTTGAATCCGTAATCGTGTCGCGCTTTTTTAAGTTCACCGTCTACGATGCCTGTTACTACGGAGTTTTTAAACCAGTTGCTGGTATTGGCAGTGCCTTTAATGTCGGCCAACTCTACGTAGTTCAACCCAAATCGCAACTTGTCTTTGTGGTAAAAGGTGGTGCGCCCGCCATAGAAGAAGCGTTCGCTTTGCTTGGCAAAATCGGTAGGATGCACACGGGTCGAAAATATATCTACATCTGCACCTTGTATGAATTTGTTGTTAAACGCCAAAGAAAAATCTAAGGCTGCACCCTGTTGTCTCCAGGTATTGTCTTTGGTGTAGAACCAATCTTGGTGCACCGTTTGGCGGAATACATCCAATATCGCGTTCTGCTGACCCGAAAACTCTTCACTATTGGAGTAAAATGTAAATGGAGTAAGCTTATAATTGATATCTCCCAATTGGTAGCGAACCGCATTTTTTATCAATCCCTTTAAGTAAAGTTGTCTCAAATCAAAGGTAACTCCCGAACCCCAAAATCCACCGAAATCATTGCGCACCCTTACCATGGCGTTTAAATAGGTGTTTTCGTTGGGTGACGCATTCAAGGTAAGGTCTACCAATGCATGGCCACTGTTGGTTATTACGGGTGTTACAGTGTCGCCTTCTGTGGTGATTTTGTTCTGCTGGAAAATGCTTCGCGCCATACCACTGGCCCATATTTTTTTATGTTGAGCTTGCAATTGCATTCCTAAGCCAGATAAGGCTGCCAGTACTACCAATTGTTTTATATTCTTCTCAATTTTCATGTGCTTTTTTCTTAAAATGCTACTTTTAATTCAACTACGATTTCTCTGCCCTTGTAGATGTCGTTTTGAAAACTAAAATCCTCAAATCCAAACCAACGGTGACGCACAAACAAGGCTGTGTTTCTTGCGATGTCGTAATCGATGCCAATGGCATAGCCCCAACCTTGCTGATTCCTGGGCCTTCCTGTTACTGCGTCTGTTTCTGTTTTGTAATTGCAAATCATGCGTTCATAACCAGCATACTGCGCCAGCACCAACCGTGAAGTAAGCGCATAATACGCTTCTAACTGGGTTGAGTAATGCCTCAAATAAGCAGTTTCATTAAACACAGTGAAGGGCGACCACTTCGACTGCACAGAAGAGTAATTGCCAATCATGTTGATGTACAAATCGCGCAGCCACAACCGTGTGTGGTGTTTGGCTTGGAATTCTAGGGTATTGAAGCGCTTGGCAGCAGTGTCGGACAGATTTACCTTGTCGTACACATCTCTGTATATTTTGTTGTACCGCTGATAGGGCCCCACTTCGGCTGGGAAGGTCCAGCGCCAAAAGCGCGACCTGGTAAACTGGTTTACCGGATGGGTGAATGAAATGAGTGAGGTGAGTGCCTCTATTTCGCCAGATATGGCATTGGAAACAGAAAGCTTTAATTTCCCAATATGCCATTCTGTATTCAGGTTGATTCCCTGTCTGTTGTTGGTGAATTGGCCTACTGCGGTAATGGCACTGGCAAAAGGCAATAACACAGCACTGCTGCCTACGCTGCCCGCAGGAATATTATTCCTTACTTCTTGTACCGCTACATTCCAAAATATGGCGTTATTGTTTACCACATTCGGACTTACCCTAAAGAAGTGCATTTCTAAAGGCACTTTGTAGCGCTTGGGACTAAAGAAGATTTTCGCATTGATGGCTTCGCCCCATTTACTCGTTTGGTAGGGGTTGTAATAACGACCAAATCCTGCCTCTGCCTTTACTTCTATGCCCCTGATAATGCTAAAACGGGTCTCTAATGTGCCTATGTTAAATCCGATATGCTCGTTGTTTAAACTGTCGGTATAGGTAATGTTGTTGAAGGTGTTGAAGGCAAAAAACACGCCCTTATGCTCATGGCGCAATTGGCCACCATATGACAAGTTGGGAATGGTTAAAAATCCACCGTTGAGTTCGGTTTTGCCGTACAACAATTTTAATCCCAAATTCTTGGGCAAACCGGTTGCTTCGATAATGGTACCTGTAAATGCCCTCTCTCCCCAGCGTGTATCTTGGTTGATGTTGCCCGAGGCGTAGTATTTAGAGTATCGCTTAGAAACGGTTCCCGTAATCGGATCCCATGGATTGCGTTCAAACAATATAAAACGATTGTATCCTGTAAAACCTGCTAGGGTTAAATCGCTGATGGAAGCCCAGTGAATGCCACCCGTTTTTACTGAAAAGGTACCCAAGGCGGTTTCCATACTGCCGTATAAGTTCATGCCCAACAACAAGCCCATGTTGCTGCCCAAACGGGTGCCCACCCTAGGGCTAAATACCGCTGCACGCTTGGCAGGACTTACTTGCCCAACACCATAGGTGGGTTTGATGTTGCCATCCATAAACTGAAATACATAAAGATCAAAGCCCCATGCAGTTTTTTTGTCAGGGCGACCAGAGAAGTTTAAGGTTAAATTGGGCAACTGGCTGTCATCACCTACAAAGATGGATTTTTTGCGGGCTGTGTCTTTCGTAACTGGATTCAACACATATTGTGTCGTATTTGCAGTATAGGTGCTAAAAAAGCGGTACACACCACCTACCTTGAAATTATACAAGGTTTCATCGGGCTGCTTGGGGTATACTCCATAATCTTTTGCAAATGCACTTCGCATGCTGTCGGATTGCCCTTGCAGTGCAGAAGGCAACACGCTGCTGAAGAGTAGGAGGGCTGCACAGGCTTTGCTCCAGGTATGCGGCAACCGCAGTGCGCGCTTCTGCCGCACTTCTTGCGCAGGTATTGCCGCGCCGATTCCACGCTGTGCCAATAACTGCTTATTCATAATCGTGTACCAAGGTTCTTTGTTTTAGTTGTATGGATTTGGTTTCCGCTTCACCGGCTTCCACGTAAAAAGGTATGTTGCCATAGGCTACATGGCCATTGTTGTCGTAACAATACACAAACAACCTATACGCCCCAGGAGTTTTAGGACTGGTAAAGGTGGCTGTGTTTCCCGATTTTTGAATGCGCGCGGTCAATGCCTCAGGCGCAATTTCTGCGTCGCCCCCCGCTTTGGTAAAGTCACTTTCTGGCACAATACGCCATACCCACTTGAGTTTGTCGTTTTCCGCATCTTGAAAATTGGCTACCGCAGTGTTTTTAGCACCAGCCGCTACTTTACCATGGTTTTGAAGTTGACCATCTACCATAAGACCCAGCGCTACTACCCGCGGGCAGCTGTTTTCAGGAGCTGTGCCACTCCAGTGGCGTTTCATATTGTCTAAGGCCTCTGTGGCTCTTCCTTTTTCATCAAATACGCCATACCAAGTTGGCGTGGTTTCCTGCTTTTGCCCCCATAAAAACAAATAAGAGCCAAGGCAATGCAGGCTGTCCTGAAGTATGTATGTGTAGCGTTCGTTGTAGGTTTTAGCCTTTTCACTGCTGTTTTGCTCTATTGGCGCATTCCAGCTTGTTTTTGCCACTTCCCAATGTCCATTGGGTCCCCACTCCGTAATCATATAAGGACCCTGCCAGCCAAAAGGACGTATGTTCTTTAAGGCACCTTCTAAATCGCCATAGGTGTTTACGCAGTATATATCTATATCCGGACATTTCGCCAGTACCAGTGCCACTTCCAATGAGTCTAAGCCTGCTGTAACAGTAGAGGTTGGGTGGTTTGGGTCTACCTCATGCACCATTTTTGCGATGTCCTGCACTGCGTCCCATACCCTCGTGTTTTTATAAAACAGATCTACCTCATTGCC
>JBEIRK010000017.1:0-27619 GCA_040376005.1 Flavobacteriales bacterium | reverse complement strand
GCAGGTGTGACGTACACTTGGGTATTTGATGGCGGTGGAACACAAAAAGGTGGTACTACCAGCTACAACTTCCAAGAAGACGGAAGCTACACTGTAACCATGCGTGCAAGAGTAGACGCAACAGGTTGCGAGTGCACAGTAACAAAGAAAGTGGTAATGAACAGAACCAACGCGAAAGATTTGGAAGCAACAGGTATGACTGTGTTCCCGAACCCGAACAATGGCGCGTTTAACGTAGCTATAACTGGTGATTATGGCAAAGACGTGTTAGTAGAGGTATTGTCAATGAATGGCAGCCTGATACAGTCTGAGGCATTTGTGAACAATGGCTTGATTCAAATGAATGCGGCGAACCTTGCTGCAGGATCTTATGTAGTAAGGGTAAAAGGTTCTGACAAAACAGGAACTGAAATCTTGCACATACAGAATTAATATAAACGTTAAGCTCAGAGAAAGGCCCCATTCGAAGAATGGGGCCTTTTTTATGTCATTGATTTTTAGGTCTTTCGATGTTATTTGACTGGGTGGTTCTATTAAGTTATAGGTATACAATGGGTTGAATTGGGGGTACTATATTTAACAGTGGCATAACGATTTCAATAAAGGCTGTGGATATTATTCTGACAAAAAACTGACAAAGGAAATAATGTGGTAAGAGTGCAGAGTGTTTTGTGCAAAATAGAATATGTATTCAATTATTATAAAATATGTTTAAAGCGTATATAAATCAGATATAGTATCAATAAAAACAAGGATTAATGGTTAAAATAAATATTCGGTCATAAAAACGAATATTCATTCATTAAAAGAGGATTCAATTATCTTGTAATAGCGCTTAAAGCCTTTGATAGTAAGGGTTTTGGCGGATATACTTTTTTAAAAAGGTTTGAAAAACAAGGAAGTCGGGACATATTTGTGAAACCAATAATTTCAACCATATGAAAAAATCCTTACTTCAGTTCATTGGCAACAATGCAAAAGTGGCGGGACTAACCATCCTTGGCTTTGTATCGTTGTCGCTGTCTGCGCAGATGACGGGAAGTTACACCATTAACTCTGTCAATGCAGCAAGTACAACCAACTTTAAAGACTGGCGTTCTTTCTCACAAAGCCTTCAAGGGTTGTCGAGAAATGACTTAGGTCCAACCCTCGCTGGCGGTGTTAGCGGTGCTGTAACAGTGGATGTTCAAAGCGACATCACTGAAACTGCACAAATCACTTTCCCAGCGATTACCGGAACCAGCAGTACCAACACCATTAAAATTAATGGTAATGCTAAGTTTATTTCTTACTCCTTCTCGGGTGAAGTTATTTCTTTCACTGGTGCGGATTATGTAACCATTGACAACCTCATCGTTCGAAACCCAAATACCAACCCAATTGGTATTCGTCTTTCAAACATGTCGGATTACAACAGCATTACCAACTGTACCATTGAATTCAGTGGTATTACAGCGGGTACTACTTCGTTCACACGTGCTTACATCGCATTTGCAGCATCTGCTACTGCGTTGGGTACGGTAACTACTTCTGCCAACGGTTCTTTCAATACTATTAAAGGTAACACCTGCAGAACGACCAACGTAAACAGCCCTGGTCCAACCATCGGTATTGCTTTGATGGGTAACACCGCGGATTACACTACCACTGCGCACAACAATGAAATTTCGAATAACATTATTGAGAACTTTTTCTTTTATGGTATCGTATCGTTCTATGGTAATGGTAACCATTTGTTGAACAACGACATCAGCCGTAAAAACTCTACCATAAACAACGGTAACACCACGCTTTGGGGCTTGTACAATGGATATCAGAGCAGCACAAACCGTCAGGTAAGAGTTGATGGCAACAATGTACACGACCTACCTTTTATAGGTGCAACTGAAACCAACTCGAATGCAACTACCTATGGGTATTACTTGTTGGCAATCAACGGTACTTCAACCAACCGCGCTACTGTGGCGAATAATACCTACACTAACGTGTATTCAACAGGTGCTCAGTATGGTATTTATCCTGTGAGTTGTGTATCGATGGATGTAAACAAGAATTTGATTTCTAACGTATTCCAAGGAACAAGCACTGTTGCGCGTTTTTATGGTATTTGGGTAAGCAGCGGTCAGAACGTAAACATTACCGCCAACACCATTAGAAGAATTCGTTGTAACTATTACTTGTATGGTATTTATGCTACCAATACTACGGGAACTGACATGAAGATTTCGGATAACATCCTTACAGATTGGAAGACAAACACGACCCAGTTCCACTATGTATACTGTATCTATCCTAGCTTTACCAATAACTATGTGATTGAACGCAATATCATTGATGATATCCGTATGATTGGTTCTGGTCCAGGTTATGTGTATGGTATCTACGATTACTATCAGCCATCTTCAAAGATCTATTCTAACAGATTGACCCGCATGACTGGATACTACAGTACTTATGGTATTTATCCTTACAGCTTTACGAGCTCGCACTTAAATGTAGATGTGCGTCAAAACACAGTTGCAATTGATGGTGCTTCTTCCACATATACCTATCACTATGGTTACCCAATCTTTTGCTATTACTACTACGCCAACAATATTAATGTAGTGGGTAATATCTTGTCTACAGAAGGCGGCTATGGTGCATATCCAGCCTACCAAGCGAGCCAGTCAAGCAACTTTAGTAACTTTAACTGGAACCACAATACCTATTGGTATAAGAATGTATCCTATACGTATTGGTATAATGTTTCTGGCGGTGGGAACTTATTCTCCAACTGGATGGGTACCTTCTTGCCAGGTTCTGGTGAGAGATTTGAAGATCCTTTGTTTAAGAATCCTTCGGCTGCAGATTACAGAAGTGATAACTTCTTCTGTCAAAACAATGTTCCAACCGTAGCTCAAAACCCAAGAGATGTGACAGGTGCAAATAGAAATATTGTCTCTAGCGACCGTGGTTGTGTAGAAAGCTTCATGGACATCCAAGCGGTGTCAACCAACTTTACCGTTCCGGCTACCGTATGCGCAGGGTACACTGCAGGTTCAGGAACTACATTAACTGTTAGGAATCTATTCGTTACGGACACAGCCTATGACTTCAATGTAGCTTATGCAGTGAATGGTAAGAATAAGCAATCGGTTAAAGTAACTTCTAAATTGTTATTTAATGGCACAGCGACTGTTACTTTCCCGAATTCTATTCAGTTGAATGAAGTAGGCAATAACAGAATCGCGGTGTTTATCGACATCCCAGACGATAACCGTGCGAATGATTCATTTATCTTTAACACGGTTGTTAAGGCTGCTCCAGGTGGATCTAAGTGGAACTTCTCTGCTACTCCAAGTCAGACCATTTACCAAACAGGTAAAAAGAACGACGTAACGGTAGTTAACGAAAAAGCGATCTACGATATCAATCCCCCGCGTGCGTATGGTAATACAGATTACGGTGTGAAATGGACTGCAACTGCTTATGCTACTTCGGCAAGCGGCGCAGCTGTAACAGGCGCTTCTATCTCTAAGAACCCTACTGGTTCTAACAATATGGAGTATACCTTCACTACCAGCAATGTTAACTTGGAAGACAGCATGATTACCATGTACTTGAAGTTGACAGACCTTACCAATGGTTGTGATACGATCATCAAGCGCGACTTGTTGATTTACCCAACCATCAATCCTAATTTTACTTTCCCAACCAAAATCTGTAACGGTGACGACGTAGAATTTAACAACACTTCTACTGTAAGAAGCGGTAACATGGAATTTGAATGGGATTTCGGAACAGGCAACCCTGCAGACATTTCTACTGCACCAAACCCGATTTTCCAATTCCCTGGCACAGGTAACTACACGGTGAAGATGACGGCAAAAACACTTCCTTATGGATTTACAGTAACCAAGACCCAAACTGTAAATGTGAGCCCAATCCCAACAGTGGCATTTGCAAAAGTGAATGCATGCGAAGGCCAAAAC
This sequence comes from Flavobacteriales bacterium, assembly GCA_040376005.1. GTDB lineage: Bacteria > Bacteroidota > Bacteroidia > NS11-12g > UBA955 > JAGXTF01. The sequence goes on along the minus strand of JBEIRK010000017.1, from coordinate 23,645 downwards.
TTGACCTTTACAAACAAAACAGTTCCAGCAAACAGCACATATACTTGGGCCTTTGGTGATGGTTCATTCTCAACTGCAACCAACCCAACCAAAATGTATGCTAATACTGGTCAATATGTAGTGACCTTGAAGGCAAACCTGAACGGTTGTATCGGTGAGATCAGCCAGCGTGTATATCAGTTCGACAAGCCAAAAGCTGACTTTGCATTGGTAAGCGGTACTTGTGATAACGATAAATTTGTATTCGACAACAAGTCTGCCATTAAAGACGGTTTGTATGGTAACATGTGGGACTTCAACGACGGTAACGTGAGCACTGAAGACGAGCCAGTTCATACCTTTGCTTCTTTCGGTAAGAAAGTAGTGAAGTTGACTACCACTTCTGAATTTGGTTGTGTAAATAGTAAATCTGATACGGTAATGGTAAACGAAAGTCCAAAAACAGACTTCACCCACGACCCAGCATGTTCATTGACTCCAACGACTTTCACCAACACTACTCCAGCAGCGAGCAGCAAAGTGAAGAGCTACAACTGGAACTTTGGTGATGGTGGAACTGCAACTGCAGAAAGCCCAGTTCACAGCTGGACCACACTTGGACCAAAAACAGTAACATACACTATTGAATTGTTGAACGGTTGCAAAGCAACAGCAACTCAAGATTTGAGTGTAGGTGTTCAGCCAAACGTAGTATTCAGTGCACAGAATGTATGCGCAGGTGACCCTGTAGTGTTTGAAAACAACAGCAGCTGGGCTCAAGGCGACATCGCATTTAACTGGAACTTCGGTGATAACACCAGCAGCACCAACTCTGACCCACAGCACGTATACACCACAAACGTAACTAAGACGTATAACGTAACCTTGAAGGCGTCAATTGCAGGTGGCTGCGAAGCTACTTTGACTAAGCCAGTAACTGTAAACCAAGGTCCAACTACTTGCGACTTTGCAAACACAGCAGACTACGGCTTTGGATTCTACGGAATGAAGTTTGATCCAATGGATGCAGGCGGAAACCAGAAGACAGAAGCAGGTGTGACGTACACTTGGGTATTTGATGGCGGTGGAACACAAAAAGGTGGTACTACCAGCTACAACTTCCAAGAAGACGGAAGCTACACTGTAACCATGCGTGCAAGAGTAGACGCAACTGGTTGCGAGTGCACAGTAACAAAGAAAGTAGTAATGAACAGAACCAATGCGAAAGATTTGGAAGCAACAGGTATGACTGTGTTCCCGAACCCGAACAATGGTAACTTCAACATTGCCTTGACTGAGACTTTTGGCAGCGATGTAACTGTAGAAGTGTTGAGCATGACCGGTGCGGTTATGAGCAGCAGCACAGTAAGCAACACTGGCTTGATCGCAATCGAGAGCAACGATTTGAGTGACGGCGTATACATGGTACGTGTTCGCAGTGGCAACAATGTAGCCACCCGCAACATCACTGTGCGTCGCTAATCTTTAAAACGCAAAACTGAAAAAGCCGAGGATATCATCCTCGGCTTTTTTGTTTGTGGGCTCGGGAGTAGCAGTTAACTTTGTGTCCTATGTTAGAAGTCAGCGTAGAAGGTAGAATTGCCACAATTACTCTCAATCAGCCTGAAAAGCGAAATGCACTGGGACCACAAATGGTGGCAGCCCTGAAAAGTGAGATTCAAAATCAACTGGAGCAAGAGGAAGTGAAGATTATTCTGCTCGCTGCTCAAGGACCTGCTTTTTGCTCTGGAGCTGACCTTGAGTATTTAAAACAAATCCGGAATTTTTCTGATGATGATAATTTAAAAGATAGTCAGAATCTGCGGGAGTTGTTTGATTTGATCTATAATAGCAATAAACTTATAGTGTCTAAGGTAAATGGTCCGGCCTTAGCTGGTGGTTGTGGACTCGCCACAATTTGTGATTATTGTATTGCTTCAGACACAGCAAAGTTTGGATATACGGAATCGCGGATCGGTTTTATACCCGCTTTGGTAATGGTGTATTTGCGCCAAAGAATCCAAGGCGCGGCCATGCGAGACATACTCTTATCTGCACGAATACTTGAGGCAAATGAAGCCAAGCAAATGGGTTTGGTTGATTTTGTGGTTCCTGCGGATACCTTGGATACATTTACAAGTGATTTTTTAAATGGACTTTTGACTTCTGTTTCAGGGAGTTCAATAGCGCTGATAAAACAGATGTTGCGGGAACTGCCTGGAAAAACGTTGGGAGAAGCCTTGGATTATGCCGCTACAATGAACATGAAGGCGCGCAGGACAGCAGATTGTATGCGTGGAATAGATTCTTTCTTAAACAAAGAGAAAACACAATGGTGAGCCTTGTAGATACCCATTGTCATATTTATTCGGAGAAGTTTAGGGAGGATTTGGCGCATGTTATGGATGCCGCGAATCTGCAAGGAGTGAAACGTATTTATATGCCCAATATTGACATGGAAAGTATTGAGTCTATGATGCAGTGCAATAGCACCTATCCTCGCGTATGCTATCCGATGATGGGCCTGCATCCGTGTTCTGTAGATGCAAATTGGGAATCGGTATTGCAGCAAATGAAAGCGTTGCTAGCCGCCCACACATTTTACGGAATAGGAGAGACCGGGTTGGACTTATATTGGGATAAAAGCACCCTAGATATACAGCGTCATGCCTTGAGGGTGCAGATACAATGGGCCATAGACACGCAACTCCCCTTGATTTTACACACCCGCAGTGCGGTTCAACAAACGGTGGAAGTACTCAGAGAGTTCAGGGGTTCTCCGTTGAGAGGTATTTTTCATTGCTTTAGTGAAGGATATGAGTTTGCGGAAGAAATCGCTGAAATGGGTTTCTACTTTGGCATTGGAGGGGTCGTTACCTATAAGAATTCAGGCTTGGCAGAAGTGGTAGCACGGTTGCCTAAAGATAGAATTCTATTAGAAACAGATGCGCCTTACTTAGCGCCAGTTCCTCAAAGGGGCAAGCGCAATGAACCTGCTTTTGTATGGCATGTAGCACATAAACTTTCAGAAGTACTTGGCTTAAGTATTACTGAAGTAGGAGAGCTGACGGCTCGCAACGCGGATAGGCTGTTTCATAATCAAGATTAATTAGGGATATTATAGGTAGGCGAAAATGCGCGTGTGCATGCAAAGCTGAATGTCAACATGCTGCGCTAGCCCTACGGGCTGTTGTGTGGAACGTTGTTGCAGGCCGCCCGATGATCGGGCTGGTAGGAGAGGGATTATTCGTTCCTCATGATCCCTGAGGGGGAGGCTTCAATCACACTCACATCTGCTGAAGCAGATGTGAGTGTTTCCATAGCATACTTCGCTAGCCCTAATGGGCTGACTTAGATGCTATGGAAACAAAAAATCCCGCTGGGGGCGGGATTTGAGTGTGATTGGCGGAGAGAGGGGGATTCGAACCCCCGATAGGCTTTTGGCCTATACACACTTTCCAGGCGTGCTCCTTAAACCACTCGGACATCTCTCCTGAATGGGCTGCAAAGGTAAGATTTTAGTAAGTCAGAACCAAGGGGAAGCCCAAGTTCGGTTTGGAATAGTTGGATGGCGATTCGATCTGTATATCAAGCTCGAATATACTGTGCCAGCAATTCAGAGATATTCTGAAGCAATCGATTTTTTACATTAGCAGAGAACTCAATGCTCTTCCCGTTATTTAAAATCAGGGTTCCAGCATTGTTGTCTTCTTTTACGATTTCCTTAATGTGGTCAAAGTTCACCACATAACTTCGATTTACCCGAATCAAGTTGGGCATATCTGTAAGAAGCTTGAGGTAGTATCCCATGGATTTAGAGCTCTTAACTTCGCTATTGTCATGCATGACAAAGTTTGTATAGGGGCCTTCTGCTTCCATGAACAGAATATTCGATATATCCAAGATAATGGCTCGGTCCTTTTTGTTAATCATGATTTTATTGCGGTAGTTGTTGATTGCCGGCTCCGCAATAGCTGTTTGTCGCGCAATAAAACCCGATAGAACGGATTTGATTTCCTTGGGTTCTAACGGATTCATTACAAAATCACGTACGCCATATCTTAATGCTTGAAGTGCGTTTTTTTCATTCTCTGTAATGTACACTACATTGTTCTCAATACCTTTTGGTAGTGTCTTTAAAAAATCTAGGGCGCTGTCGCCACTATTGGTATTGTCTTTAATAAATAAAATATCTGGGGTGTTTTCGTTAATAGCATGTTGCGCTTTTTTGCCATCATTGAACACCCCATAAATTTCAACTTCGTTAAAGTTGTCTTGAATTAGGGCTGAAAGTTTAAAAGATTCTGAGTCTTCATGGTCAAGTATCATGACTTTTACGGAGGGTTTTTCGGATTTCATAAAGTCCTTATAAGAATTAATGAATCTGTAAGTGGATTCAGCTACAAAGATAAGTGAAATAAGAGGTGGTGCTTATATTGGCTTTCTGAGGAAATAGAAAAATGAATAAGAAAAAATCAAAAAAATAGAATTTAATGAGGTTTAAGCCTTTGCCTGGCAGGGATTTGATAAGTGCCAAGGGGTATTTTTTACGCTTCAATGCGGATTTACGAAAACCTATTTTGAGTTAACGAAAATATTTTTTCATTTTTTTAAAAATATTTTATAAGTGCCAACAAGTACTGTATAATCGTATTTAAGTGTATATTAATCAATTTGTTAACTGTCATTCATTTTGGTTGTTACGATTAATGAAAGATGTTTTTTAATTAACGAATTGGCATTTTCGATTTACGAAATTTGGAAGTCTGAAAGAAATCAAATTATAATTGCATTGCCCAACGGAGGGTATTTATTATGGCAAACAAGATACACTTACCTGCAGTGTATGGCTTGATGGCTCTTTTGCTATCCTGCTGTGACATTCTGGCCGCTTCACCCAAAGCAGCCTTCTCTGCAACCCCAGTTTCGGGTTGTAGTCCACTAAAAGTGGATTTTATCAATAGCAGCAGCAATGCTGTTGCGTATCAATGGTTATTTGGCAACGGAAACCACAGTATTTTAGCTGTACCCTCAGCTGTTTACATTACTGCCGGCAAATACACAGTAACCTTGATCGCTAAAGATGCCAAAGGTGTTTCTGATACCTTGGTTCTTAAAGATTTTATTACTGTATTTCAATCACCTACTGCTGATTTTATTTCAGACAAGAAGGTTGTTTGTGCTAAGGATTCAGTTCGTTTCCAAGATGCAAGCAAACAAGGTGATGGTGCGATTGTATCGTACAAATGGGATTTGGGCAATGGTCAAATTGCAAGGTCTAATGCATTCACATGCGGATACCCATTACCCGGGGTGTACGATGTAGCTTTGGCTATTACGGATGTGAATGGTTGCACCAGCATTAAAAAGACCAAAGACTTTATCCTGGCCAATAACTTGCCTGTAATTAAGGTTCAAAGCGACAATCGCTTTCAGTGCAGCGCACCTGCCATGGTGAACTTGTACGCCGATATCACAGGTAAAGCGCCTTACATTTACGCTTGGAAATTCAGCGATGGTGGCACAAGCAATCAAGCAAAACCTAACCATTCATTTGTATCAGCAGGAAAATATGATGTATCTGTTATGGTTAAAGATGCAAATGGTTGCAGTAATGCTGTTACTGAAAATGCTTTTGTAGTTATTCATTTACCCGTTGCCGCATTTAAGGCAAATAAAACTGGACTTTGTGAAGATGGCACAGTGTCGTTCTCAAACGTATGCAGTCCATTGAATGGAAAAGGTCGTTTCCATTGGAATTTCGGAAATGGCGATACTACGAATATTGAGAATCCTCATGTAAAGTTCCCTAAAGCAGGTAAGTACGATATTACACTGACTTACTACTGGGACAACTGTGTTGTCACCCATACTGAAAAGGCCATGATTGATGTGAAGCCAGCACCTACTGGTAGAATTAGCCCTGGTGATACTTCCTTGTGTCGTGCAGATCGCGGCGACCTTATGTTGCGCGCTGTGGGAAAAGATTTTAATAAAATTGAGTGGACTGCAGGTTCAGACTATTCAAAAATGAGAGTAACTACTGATTCTGGAAACTATGCGTTTCCAGCAGATACCGGAAACGGTGTATATTATATGAAAGCGAAAATGTACTCTCCTTTTGGATGCGGTACAGTTGAAGATTCAATCAAAATTGTAGTTCGTGGACCGTATGCGGATATGTGCTTGACCAATAAGGCTGGTTGCATTCCTTACAATGGTTCTGCTTCTTTCTGCGGCAGCAGTGTTGATCCTGTCGCTACCTATAAGTGGATTGGATTTGGACAGACGTATCCCGTTAACTTGAAGTCTATCAACTTTACCAATAAGAAGTTTGGTGTAAGTGTTTTGAGAATGGTAGTTACCGACATCAATGGATGCTCTGATGAGGATATTGATTTTATGGCGGCAGGTATCCCTGTAGACGCTAAATTGGATACTGATAAAAAGGTGATTTGTAACAGTGAGGTCCTTACCATTTACAACTATGCGAAGCAAAAAAACAGAGATACTGTGGCCTTTTTTTGGAGTTGGTTTGGTAAAGATACTTTGCCATTAGGATACGGGGATTCGGTAAAAGTAAGATTCCGCACAAACCCTTCCAAAAATGTCAAGATAACAGTTACTTCAAGTTCTTATGGATGTGCTGCACAGGCTGGGGTGACTATTGAGGTTCTAGGGCCTTTGGTTGAAGGAATGGTAAAGGCCTATTGCGAGCAAGATTCTTTTAAAGGGTGGAACTTTAGTTCTGATTATACGAATACATATTGGAAATATACCAATGCACAAGGCAAAAAGATGGTTGAGCCAAATTTGTTTTTGGGGCGTCAACTTAGATATGTTAAGAGTCCTTGGATTTTTGCAGAGAATAATAAGAATAATTGCAAAGACAGCATTCAACTAGATGTAGCTGTTGATCCTCAAGATGCTGCGTTTACCTACGACTTGAAGTGCGGATCTAGTGTGTTGAAAGCAAAGAACTTGTACCAAGGTCTTCACGACACCATGTTTACCTGGACTTTGACACACAAAGCCTCTGGTGAAGTGACTAAATTGAGAAACAGAGACTTGTATATCAACTTGCAAAAGTCAGGTGATTATAGCTTGAAGTTGGAAGCGGTAAACAAGAACTACATGTGCACCCGTTCTACAACTGTTGATTTCTACATCAGCCCAGCGGTAGACCACAAGCCACTTGCTACTATCGATCGCAATAGCTGCTACCCTGTGAAGTTGGAATTGAAAGACGCCTATTATAAAGAGTGGACCCAAGCTACTTGGAAAGTGGGTTCTACCATGCAAGTGTCGGATAGCGCAGAAAATATTTACATTGAGTATATTTCTAACGAGAGTGTATTGCCTGTGTATTTGGTAAAAACCGACAGACAGGGTTGCAAGCACATTGATACGTTCGGTTTCCAAATTGGAGGCGCTAGAGCTACAATCAGCATGATCCAGGATAACAAAAACTGCTTGGCTCCAGTATGTCATTTCAGCGCGCAGAATAATAACACTACTTCTGGTGTAAAGTGCACTTACGAGTGGAATTTCGGTCACCGCATCAGCAAACTTCAGAATGACACTGTGCAGTTGCGTGGTTCTGCTAAAGTAACTGCAATGTTGACTATGTCTGACGAAAAAGGCTGTAAGTCTAGAGATAACAAAGAGTTTGATATTAAAATTGGCAAGCCACACGCAAAATTTGTGGTGTTGTCTGATACCTTGGAAGCTTGTCCTCCATTGCAGGTGATGTTTGCCGATTCATCAACCAGCGAGTATGGCCCAATTACTTACAGAAGCTGGAACTTCGGAGACGGTTCTTCATCAGAAAAGTTGTTGCCTGGCAAATTGTATGTGGTTCCTGGTAAGTATCCTGTATCTGTAGAAGTAGCAAACGGCTCTGGTTGCAGAGATACCTTTGAAATTCCTGATTTGGTAGTGGTGAAAGGTCCTGTCGGAACCTATGCCCTAGACAAATTGAGTGGCTGTCTTCCTTTGGTTGTGAACTTGAACAGCAAGGTTTCGAATAACGTAGCAAAATATGACTTTGACATGGGCGATGGTGTTGTGTTGGACTTGGGCGCTAAAGCGCACACATACAGCCGTCCTGGTCAATATATTCCTAGATTAATTTTGGTTGATTCTAATGGTTGCAAATATTCACCAGACCCGAAAGATACAATTGTTGTCTATGCGAGTCCACTAGCGCAGCTTTCGGGCGGTGAAGTTTGTAAGAATGCGAAAATGGAACTTAAGCACGAGTCTGTTTCTCTGGATCCAATTGTGGCCGCAGAGTGGTTTGAAGATGGTAAGCTTATTGGCCAAAATTCAACACAGGCTGTGCGTTTTGGAACTGAAGAAATGTATGCCATTGGCTTGCGTGTAACGACCAGTCATAAGTGCAAAGACAGCACAGGTGCTGATTTCCGCACCTACGGTGTAAAAGCAGGCATCTCTGTTCAAAAAGAAGAGGTTTGCTTGGGTGATAAGATTCAATTTAATGAAGATGTAAAATCAGATACCACACTTGCCTTTAGAAGATTGGTATTGGGTGATGAGGTTCTGTTGCTTTCAGATGCGATGCGCTATGTGGCAACGAAAAGAGGTGTGTTGCCTTTACAATATGTGGCTACCGACGTGTTGGGTTGCTCTGATACTGTGATTTCTACCGAGTTCTTGAAAATTGGAGATACCTTGGCTCCGCCTGCATTGACCATTTACAGAACTACAGTTAAGGACAATAGCACCCAAACCTTGTTTGCACCAAGCAAAGAGGTAGATTACAAAGGCCATTCTCTGTATGTCTTCAAAAACGGTTACTGGCAGGAAGCTGCAAAAGCAGAGAATGTGTATGATACCAACTTGGTGGCTACTGGCTTGAATACCTTGAAGAACAGCTATTGCCACATCATCAGACAGCAGAACTTCTGCGGTATGGTATCCGATACGGTTAAAGTAGTTCCGCATTGCACCATTGAAGTGACTGCTATGGGCGATACCAATGCAGCGCTTGTGAATTGGACGCCTTATACCGGCTGGAAATCATTGGCTGCTTACAAAGTATGGCGCAAGAAGGCTACCGATATTCACTATACCTATTTGGCCACCGTGGCTCCTGATAAGTTGAATTACATCGACAGCGCTGTGTATTGCAATGCTGAGTATGATTACACCATTGAAGGTGTGGAAGACGGTGGTTTTCAAATGAATAGTTTTTCTGATACTTCTAGAGCTAAGCCTGTACACATTATAAGTGTGCCTGCTCCTGAGGTTTGGAGAACTACTGTAAATGACAATGCATACACCCACACCGAGTGGATTATGCCTGCGCACAAATACCCAGTGAAGTATTACACCTTGTACCGCCAGGATGCAGCTCTTGGCTTGGAGTTTACCGAAACCATTTATGCTCCAAACTTGAATTTTGATGACTACAAAACCGATGTGCAGTCAAGAAACTATACCTATACTGTTACAGCTACTGATATTTGTGATATCACCAGTATCCAAAGCAATGTAGGCCGTAGCATTTTGTTGGACGTGAAAAAAGCAGATGAAGATCAGAATGCAGCGTTGAATTGGACTCCTTATGTTGTTTGGAATGAAGGTGTTGAATCTTACAAAGTTGAAAGAAGCATTTCAGGTGGTGATTTTGTAAGCATCGGTTCAGTAGATGGTCTTACTACACAATTTACAGATAAAAATTTGCCAAAAACGTGTGAGAAAGACATCAAATACCGCATCACTGCTGTAAGAGCACAACCTGCAGCATTGGATAGCACACATTATGCAGTATCTGTTTCTAATGAAGTAGATTATACTCCAGAAATTCGTTTTTACATTCCTTCAGCGTTCACACCTGACCAAAACAATCTTAATGAGGGTTTCCGTCCTGATGGTGTGTTCTTCTACAAATATGATATGAAAATTTACAATCGTTATGGTCAAAAAGTATATGACAATGACGTTTGTTTGAACGCATGGGATGGTCGTTATATGGATGAGATAGCACAGGAGGGTACTTATGTTTATCTTATTACAGCCTGGGACATGGCAGGGAAGAGTTATCAGTTCAGAGGGTCCGTTACCTTATTGCGCTGAGTTTACTCCCCAGGTTATTAACGCCATCTATAACACCCAAAGCCCTGAAGAGATTCAGGGCTTTGTGCTTTATATCGGGTGTGTTTTTAAAAAATCACCGATTTGAAGAAATCGTGCAGGAGGGGTAGGGGTTGCACTGTTTGGACCACCTTTAGTTACTGCTGTGAATCTGAAGCCTGAGTTGCCAACGGTGCTAGAAGACCAGTTACCTGTAACTTTAGATTCGTAAACGGTTCTGCTGAAAGAAGGAGTAACGAAGCTTGTTATTACTGCTGCCACAGTAAGAAGGATGTTTTTGTTAAAGCGTTTCATTTTTTTGTTTGGTGTTATTTACTGATGCAAAGTTGAGGGTAAGTGCAGGTGCTTGGTTTTTCTATTTTACGAAACACTATTGTTAAGCAATATATAAGTATTGGTGCTTAATGATAGGCTGATATTGGATTAATTCAGCATAGTCTTTGATTGATGAATACGAATAAATGATAAATGAATATAAGTTTCACTAAATCAATGTGTTGATAATAGCGTATTGCTAGAATTGAGTTGTTTTAACCCGCGATATTGCCCACTTCAAGGAGGCTTTGAACCAATTGGCTCCAGGAAAATTTGGCTTTCATACCTTGTATTCCGCTATCAAATCGATCTGTTGGGGCACTATAGAACCGATTAATGCCTTCTGCAATGGATTCTGGTGTGGGTTCTGTTACATAGCCCACTTCTCCGTCGGGGACAAATTCGGCAAGTCCGCCCACATCGGTTACAATCATGGGCTTATTAAAGTGGTATGCCACTTGGCTTACCCCACTTTGTGTGGCGCTGCGGTAGGGTTGTACAATAAGGTCTGCAGCGCTAAAGTAATTGGCTACATCGCCATTGGGTATGAAGTCGGTGCGCAGTTCCAAAAGGTCCGCTATGCCCAATTCTGCAATCATCTGATGGTATGGCGCAGCATCTTCATAAAATTCACCAGCGACGATAAGTTTAATGCCTTGGTTTCTGAGGCTTTCTTGTCCCATGGCCTGCAGCAGCAAATCCAGTCCTTTATAATGGCGTATGAATCCAAAGAAGAGGATGTATTTCCCATTGGGGTCAAGCCCTAGCATTTGGCGGGCATCCTGTTTCGGGATTTCAGGACCGAAATTGTCGTACAGTGGATGCGGGTTAAAGAGGTGTGGTTGTTTAAAATTCAAATCATCCAAATCCTGCAGTACTTTTCGGCTCATGGCTACCGCGCCATGCAGTGAGGGCAGAAACCAAGCGGTGAAGGGTTTGTCTATAATCCGCCTTTCATGCGGAATGATATTGTCCGTAATGGCTACAATGCGGGTATGCTTGTTTCCCCGCACAATGCGCGCTATGGTGCCAAAGCAAGGGCCAAAAAAGGGCATCCAATAGCGAAAGATAATGAGGTCGGGTTTTTGTTTCCTGTATTTCAGTCCTTTGGCAATCCAATTGAAAGGGTTAACAGAGTTCAGTTCGCGCGTTATCTTTATATGTGTAGGACCCGATTCGGCACTATATTGGGTTTGCCCGGGAAAAAGGAATCCCGGGTATTGTAAGGTGAAGGTAGAAATCTCTACCTCATGGCTTTTAGCAAATTCTTCTGCAAGTCGTTCATTGAAGGTGCTTAGTCCGCCCCGGTAAGGGTAGGCGGGGCCTGCAATTACAACCTTGAGCTTTTTCATTTCTCTGTGGTTTCTGCAATGCTGTACAGGTTCCTATCGGGATGCATGCGGCTTATGAGTTCGCCTAAGAACCCTGCAAGAAACAGTTGTGTACCAATAATCATGGCCACTAGTCCAATGTAGAAAAGGGCAGAATCTGCCACTTTGGGTGCTGGAGTGCCTTGGAACAGGTGAATGGCTTTATCTATAAGGAGCCAAGCAGCGAGTACGAAGCCAATAAGGAAGGACAAGGTGCCAAATACACCAAAGAAGTGCATGGGCTTTTTGCCGAAGCGGCTCATAAATACAATAGTGAGCAGGTCGAGGAAGCCATTCATAAAGCGTTCGATGCCGAACTTGCTTTTGCCAAACTTGCGCGCGCGGTGCTCGACTACTTTTTCTCCTATATTTTTAAATCCTGCAGCTTTTGCGATTACGGGGATATAGCGGTGCATGTCTCCGTAGATCTCGACATTTTTAACCACTTCTGCCCTGTAGGCTTTCAGTCCGCAGTTCATATCGTGCAGTTTGATTCCAGAAAGCACCCTATTGGTGTAATTGAATAACTTGGAGGGAAGGTTTTTGGTCAAGGCATTGTCGTAACGTTTCTTTTTCCAGCCGCTTACCAAGTCACAACCTTCATCGAGAATCATGGCTCTCAAACCAGGGATTTCTTCAGGAGAATCCTGTAGGTCGGCATCCATAGTAATGATAATGTCGCCTCTGCTTTCACCAAAGCCCACGTTCAACGCGGCGCTTTTTCCATAATTGCGCCTAAAGCGTATGCCGCGCACATGCGGGTCTTTAGAGGACAATTCTTGGATGACACCCCAGGACCCGTCTGTACTTCCATCATCGATGAAGAGGATTTCGTGGGAGTAGCCATTGTGGTCCATTACCTTTTTAATCCAGGTATAGAGCTCAGGCAATGAGTCTTTCTCGTTGAGCAGGGGAATAAGTATGGTGAGGTCCATGTTTCAGGTGCAAATTACTATGGTTACAATTAGAATTCCTATACTGCTTCTGTGAAAGGCCTGCTTTGAGGCATATATGAATGTTAAAAACTTCTAAAACCGATGGCGTCGCGCACTTCTCTCATGGTTTTTTCAGCGCTTGCTCTGGCTTTTTCGGCACCGATTGCGGCTGCCATTTTCACAGCATCTTTGTTGGCCATCATGTCTTTGATTCTATCTCTCAAAGGCATGATGAAGCGTTCCATGTCGGCAGCGAGTTGTTTTTTCAAATCGCCGTAGCGAATTACGCCCTCTTTGTGGTCTTGGTCAAATTTAGCAATAACATCTGCGGTGCATACCAATTCCATGAGGTCAAACAAATTCTGCACGGCTTGAGATTTAGGTGCGCCTGGCTCGCTAGGTCCGCTGTCTGATACCGCGCGCATAATCTTTTTCTGCAGCACTTCAGGTTCGTCGTCCAAGTAGATGTTGTCCGCTTCTCCGGCGCTTTTGCTCATTTTTCCGCCCCCAGTGAGTCCGGGTACTTTTATCAATTTGTCGCCAAAGCTGAAGGCTTGTGGTTCGCCAAAAATATCCGTTTCGTAGAGCCTGTTAAAGCGATTGGCAAAGGTTCTTGCCATTTCAAGGTGTTGTTCTTGGTCTTTGCCTACAGGCACGCGTGTGCCTTTATGTATAAGGATATCAGCAGCCATGAGCACCGGATAGGTGAGCAAACCTGCGTTAATATTGTCGGGCTGACTTCTGGCTTTTTCCTTAAAGCTGGTAACCCGTTCCAATTCGCCTTTGTAGGCATTCATGTTGAGGAATAGGTAGAGTTCTGCGGTTTGGGGCAGGTCGCTTTGCAGGTATAAGGTGCATTTTTCGGGGTCTAGGCCTAGGGCCAAATACTCAGCAAATACGCGATAAACACTGGCGTTGAGGTCGGCTGGAGTAGGGTGGGTTGTGAGGGAATGGTAGTCGGCAATAAAGAAAAATGCCTCATGGGCTTCTTGCAATTTCAGAAAGTTCTGAACCGCCCCGAAGTAATTTCCGAGGTGCAATTTTCCGGTAGGGCGTATGCCACTGACTACAATTTCAGACATGGTGCAAAGATAAGGACAGTGAATAGGCTTGCGCAAACCCTTCATTTATACATTTGCAAAAGAATCGTAAAAAGAGTCTGTTTTAAAGAATGGCCTCAAATTTGAAATATCTGAAATAGGAGATACGTTATAATGAATATGCAGAAATGGATGTTGGCGTTGCTTTGCACAGTAGCTGCAAATCTCGCAGAAGCACAATGGCTGGATACCAAGAAGCACTTGGTGTTGAGTGTATATGCTGGCGGCAATTACAATTTTGGGGATCCCGACCGCACCACCTATTACCACCTTGCGGGTCGTGGAATGTATTATCCCAAGCGCATGCTGGCTCTGGGTGCGGATTTGAGCTTTACCCAGTCTACAAGTCAATTTACCAATTTGGATGCCATGAATCTCAATCTTTTTGGTCATCTGAAATTCCCCTTGGGCTTATATGCTGAAGCGGGTTATGGCCTAACGGGCACCCTTTCTGATGGGCGCAGCGGAAGGTATAGCAACACGGGCTTGTTTTGGGCTGCGGGTATCGCCAAGAGTATCGGTCCGCGTTTTGCCTTGGATCTGCAATACCGTTCTGCGCCTTCTCAATCGGCCACAGACAGCAAGAATTTGCTCACGGGACTGCGTTTAGGGGCAAGCATTAAAATCTAACAGGTAGCTGCTTTTCGCAAATACAACCTAATTTTGCGACATCTATATCTATAGTCCCATATTGTTCCGAATCCTTACGGTGGGTAGTCAGAAGTTCACAGCTATGGCCATCTACCCGTTTATTATCTCAAAACTGAGAAAAGCGGAATTGGGAGAAGAGGTGATATTGCATGAGAAAATTCATTTTCGCCAGCAATTAGAAATGCTGTATTTGCCTTTTTTTGTCTGCTATTATATGGAGTACCTCTACCGATGGATGCAGCATAAAAACCGCTATGAGGCGTATAAGAACATCTCTTTCGAACGCGAAGCCTATGCGCATCAATCGGATATGGCGTATTTAACTTCAAGAAAGCCGTACCGTTGGATTCGATTTATCTAAGATGCCCGTTCGCATAGAATTAAAATTTCCGGCTGAAGAGGTTCCTGAGATGGAGCAATTGCTCTCCTTGGCTGCATCCAATGCGGGCTATCCTCATGCTGCAGCGGTATTGATGCGCAAATCTATTGATGCGCGCAGGTCTCCCCTGTTTCTTTTTGCGGTAGACGTGTACCCTGCGGGTGAGGAAATACAGCGGGTGCAGGGTTTTCGGTTGCAAAATGTAGCCCATTGCGAAGAAGTGCATATTGTGGGTATGGGGCCTGCCGGGATTTTTGCGGCCATGCAGCTCATAGAGTTGGGCTACAAGCCTGTGATACTGGAACGGGGCAAAGATGTGCGCCGCAGGCGCTTTGATCTTGCGGATTTGGTAAAGAACCATCAGGTGAATGAGGATTCCAATTATTGCTTTGGCGAGGGTGGAGCAGGAACCTACAGCGATGGTAAACTCTACACCCGCAGCAGCAAGCGCGGACCCGTGCATAAAGTGTTGGCCTCCTTGCATGAACATGGGGCGGCTGATACAATTTTGTATGAGGCACATCCGCATATTGGCACGAACAAGCTGCCCGCCATTATTGAGAATTACCGCAAAAGCATTATCGAATGCGGTGGTGAAGTGCTGTTTGACTGTCGCGTGTCTGGCTTTCTTCGTGATAGCAATGCGCTTACAGGCGTGCTGCTTGGCAGTGGCGAAAAACTCTCAGTGAAGCACTTGATTCTGGCAACTGGACATTCTGCGCGGGATATTTTTGAGCTGTTGCACCGTGAGAGCATTGCCATAGAGGCAAAGCCATTTGCCTTGGGTGTGCGCATGGAGCATCACCAATCGCTGGTGGATACGATTCAGTATCATTGTAAGGTGAAGCCAGATATGCTGCCTGCAGCGAGTTATTCTTTGGTTGAACAAGTGATGGGAAGAGGTGTCTTTTCCTTTTGTATGTGTCCTGGAGGTATTATCGCGCCGGCTGCTACTGCGGCGGGCGAAGTGGTGGTAAATGGCTGGAGTCCGAGCAAGCGCAATGGCGAATTTGCCAACAGTGGTTTTGTGGTTTCGGTGGATGAGAAGGATTTCAAACCTTTCGAAAAGTTTGGCCCACTGGCCGGTATGGAGTATCAAAGGCATTGGGAACAAATCGCATTTCAGACGGCAGGTAACCTAACAGCTCCGGCCCAACGCATAGAAGATTTTATTCAAAAGAAAACCTCGAGCACCTTGCCCGCATGTTCTTATTTGCCTGGCATTCAATCGCGTCCTATAGACGAGGTAGTGTCTACCGACATCTCAGCGCGATTGAGAGAAGCATTGGTGGTGTTGGGTAAAAAGATGCATGGATTTAGAACCAACGATGCTGTGTTGGTTGGTGTTGAAAGCCGAACCAGTTCGCCTGTAAAGATCCCCCGCGACAAGGTGTTGTTGCATCATATCGAATTGTCTAACCTATATCCAACAGGCGAGGGTGCAGGATATGCCGGTGGCATTATGAGTGCAGCGCTGGATGGCATGCGTGTAGCCGAGAGCATTGCGCTGTCTATTCAAAAAAAATGATAATCTGCGAAAAATTTCGTATATTCTAGTGAGTCAAATTATTGACCACTAGTACTGTTGGGTGCGCAGCATCACCAAGGTGCAGGCCCGCAAGGTTTCAATACCCTCATCTTGAAGTTGTTTTTCAAGTTGTATGTTTTCCGTTCCCGGATTGAAGATTACGCGCTGGGGTTTCAAGTCTAGGATGTGCCGGTACCAAAGTTTTTGGTTGTCCGGATTCAGATATAAGGTCAGCGTGTGCACTTGCAGTCCCTCGGGCATGCTTTTATGAATAGGGATTCCAGCGCATAGGCCTGCTTGTTTGCCCACACAATGCACTTCAATGTGATAGTCTTGAAGCATTTGGCAGGCCATCCAAGAATAGCGGGTGTCGTGGGTAGAGGCGCCGAGGACTAAGGTAGGATTCATGAAGATTATGTTATCTTGCAAAGAAAACAAGGAAATGCATGTGGTGTAGGAAAATAATTCAGTATTATCGCAGCTTAGTTCAAGCTATTCATGGAAAAGTATAAGCAGGTATTTGAGAATAATAAAAAATGGATTCAGGAGAAAGAAGCCACCAATAAAGGGTTTTTTGCCCATTTGGCCGAAGGGCAAAATCCTGAGTTTTTATATATAGGATGCAGCGATAGCCGTGTTCCCATTGAGGATGTTACAGGCATGGAGCCTGGGAACATATTTGTACATCGCAACATTGCCAATGTGGTAAGCAACAGCGATTTGAATGTGCTGTCTGTAATTGAATATGCAGTGAAGCACCTGAAGGTGAAGCATGTGGTGGTTTGCGGGCATTACAATTGCGGGGGTATAAAGGCCGCGATGACACCACAAGATTTAGGCATATTGAATCCTTGGTTGCGTAATATCCGCGATGTGTTCCGCTTGCACCAGGCTGAGTTGGACAGCATACAAGATGAGGAGCAAAAGTACAAGCGTTTGGTGGAATTGAATGTAGAGGAGCAGTGTTTTAACGTTATTAAAACTGCGGTAATTCAGCAGTCCTATGCGGTAAATCAGTTTCCCATTGTGCATGGTTGGGTGTTTGACGTGCACAGCGGAGAGTTGATTGACTTGAAAATCAATTTTGAAGACAAATTGCATAAGGTTATGGAGATCTATAACCTTGGTCTTGGTTGATGCTATGAGAAAAGGTTCGCATGTTTCGCGGCCACACATTGAATTTAACATCTTTTTCGCTTATTATTGATTACCTTTGCAGCTATCCAAGGCGCTGCAGCCTGCGTGGTAATATTCTGCTCTTTGCTTTTCCGTCTCCGGATTTGTGTTGAAATGTGTTTTGCTGTTCAGGTTCGGGATACATCCCGAGACCCAATTGTAGCAACACAGACATAAGGAGAAAAACAAACAAGAATGGCAAAATCGAAAGAAACTTTCAACAAAAAAGAAAAAGAGAAGAAGCGTTTAAAGAAGCGCAAAGAGAAAGAGGAACGCAAACTCGACCGCAAGGCAACTTCACAAGGTGGAGGTCTTGAAAACATGATCGCATGGGTAGATGAGAATGGCAACATTAGCGATACTCCCCCAGAGAACTTCAATCCTGTAATGCACGGTGACGAAGATTTGGCGGCCCAGGCGAGAAAAAGAGCCGATGACATTCGCGAGGAAAACACCAAGCAAGGTAAGTTGGAATTCATGAATGAAGAGAAGGGTTTTGGATTTATCAAAGAAGCCCGCACTGGCGAGAAATACTTTATCCATATTAAGAATTTGCCCGCTGGAGTTACCTTAGCGGATACGCTGATCTTCGAAGCAGAAATCTCTGCCAAAGGCAAAGCTGCTGTGAATGTGAAGAAGAAAATTTAAGTGCGGCAATGCTGCGCTTAACCGCTTCCCTTTTAATTATGTAAGTTTGGTATGCAGCCACTCTGTTTTCAGAGTAGGGCATATTTTATACCTTTCGTCACGGGTGTCTTCCCACAACGCATTTAGGGTGTTGTATACATTGTCAATACCTGCTTCTTGGCACCATTGGAATGGGCCTTTGGGGTAATTGGTTCCCAATCTCATGGCGGTATCGATGTCTGCTTTTTCAGCGGTTCCCTCTTGGAATGTATAATATGCTTCATTGATAATCATGAATACAATTCTTGGTGTAATCATGCCAATGCGGCTTTTCACAAATTCGTAGTTGTCCCACCAAGGAAGGTTTGGCAAGGTTTCTTGCGCCAATCCAAAGGGATTGCTTATTTCCAAGGTGCGGCGTTCAAGAAAGGTAGGTATAGCATTAATGCCATAGAATTTCTCGCCATTGTAAGTCATTCCATGCAATGCCATGGTCAATTCTGGCGTAGTGTTAACTGCAGATAGAAGAAAAATGGTCGTTGTATTTCCGCAGTAATCCTTAATGCTCTCAGGGTGGCTATCGAAGTCTAAATCAATGAAAATATCAAAATTTTTATTGGATTGGGTATCTTGCACCCATGAGTAGGTGTTATTTTCGCCGGCAAGTATTTGCCACGAAGCTTTTCTTGCTGCTGATCCCAGGATTGCTGCTTGCATGTGGTGGCAAAAATAATAAAACCATGAACGCCGAAATTATTTTTACTAAAAATGCGCCAGAGCCCATTGGGCCTTATTCACAGGCTGTAAAAGCTGGAAATTTGTTGTTTTGCTCTGGGCAAATTGCCTTGGATCCGGCAACAGGAGCCATGGTTGAAGGCGATGTTTCTGCCCAAGCCACACAGGTGATGAAGAACATTCAAGCCTTACTTGCTGCAGCAGGCACAGACATGAGCCATATTGTAAAAACCACCATTTTCCTGAAGGATATGAATGACTTTCCGAAGGTGAATGAGGTGTACGGCAGTTATTTCAAAGCCAATTTCCCAGCGCGTGAAACGGTAGAAGTAAGCCGTTTGCCCAAAGATGCCTTGGTTGAAATTAGCGTAACTGTTGCGCTAGGCGCGGAATAAGCAGCGGAATTAGTAGCGCATAATTTTCTTGCGCACTGCAGTTTCTCCATTCTCTACAGAAAGGATATAGCTCCCTGGGCTCAGGGATTTAGTGTCCAATGTGGTTTCTTTGGAAAAGGCTTGTTGTAGCTGCAATACCCCATGCATATCGTAGAGTTTGCACTGCAAGTTCGCAGCGCTGCTGCACTGCACCTGAAGTTTGTCTTGCGCTGGGTTAGGATACACAAGTACATCAAGGGTTTCTATCGCTGTTTGACCTAGATTCTTAGGTGCATTGCCATCGATTACAATATTTTCATCCCCATTTTGGTACAAAGAGTACCAAAAATATACCAGCAACATTTCATCGCCCGTGCCTTCGCCAAGGGTAACTGCCTTGGGTGGGCTGTTGGGATTCATGAGATTGGCTGTGGTATTGTCATAGCTGGCTTGCCCCCAGAGTATGGTGTTTTTGGCTACTTTCTGCACTTTGGGGAAAATATAGGTGCGCTGCCAGTGGAAGTCCCACTTGGGTATATGCACATAGGGCGAGGTGTCTTTCCCAAGCACACCATAGGCGGTAATGCTTTTTCCAAGTAAGTGCATGTGCGGTGCCACGGCAAATATGGAAACATCTGCCGGTAGTGTGTATTTGGCGGTGAAAGACTTGGTTTGGTTGGCGGGAATAAACAAAGGACCATTTTGCAGCGAAGGTGCGACGTGGTTTAGCGGAGAACCAATAAAGACCTCACGCAGTGGGGTGCTGCTAAACTTGAAGTACACCTTGGAGGAATCCAACACATTGTTTACCAACGGAGGATAATGCACTTGTAAAATGATATAGCCTTTTTTCTCTAGGCGAATACCCATGCCAGGAGGCATTTGGAACGGATCTTGACCCGGAACCCACACGCCAATCATTTTTGAGCTATTCGAGCCCGTGCCACCAAAACCGAGGTAGCCCGGTGCTGGGTCTGCATTGTCGAGTTGCAAAGGCAAGCTGCTGGTATCATGGAACACCAATACGTGGTGCACCACACTCATATTGCCAGGCACTACCTCGATTGCGGTAAGAAACTTTTCAGCACTGAGGTTGGTGGGTAGCACAAAGCAGCGGTATTCGTCTTGGGTAGTTTTCACCATGTAGTCCGGCATTTTTAGCTTCATATCTGGCGCTGGAATGCTGGTTTCTTTTTTGGGTGCTGGGTCGGCAGGTGCTTTGTTGAGGTCGCCTTGGGCGGCGCCGTTGTCTACCCAGTCGGAAATGATTTGTATTTCTTCATTGCTCAGCACCCGTTCGTGCGCATAGCGTTTGTAGTTAGGGTCGGCAGGCCATGGGGGCATGGTGCGTTTTACTGCAGCGTTTTTAATGGAGTATTTATAGTTGTTTGCCGCGGTGTAGCCGACCAATGAGAAGGGGGCAATGCCTCCTGTGTTGTGGCAGCTGGTGCAATTGTTATACAGGATAGGAGCCACATCTTCTGCCCAATTGGGAGTTTGGGCGTAGGATAAGGAGAGCAGACCGAAGCTGGCGATAAGAAGTCTGATTTTCATAGGTATATACACAAATATAAGGAAAAATGCCCCTAATTGCACCAAAAAAAGGAGTTTATTGAAGGATAGAGAGCAGTCCAATACCGCCAATATTCTGTATTTTTGCCTAAGATTATGAGTGATCCAAAAGAAATAAATCCGCAACAACTTGATATTGAGTTGGGCGAAGACGTAGCCGAAGGCACCTATAGCAACTTTGCTATCATTACCCATAGCAATTCTGAGTTCATCGTTGATTTTATTCGCCTAATGCCAGGCGTGCCAAAAGGACGTGTGAAGTCAAGAATCATATTGGCGCCGCAACATGCCAAGCGCTTGATGTTGGCTTTGAATGAGAACATCTCACGTTTTGAGGAAGTATTTGGTGAGATTCCCTTGGATGAATTTGCATCACATGGCGGATTTCCATTGAATTTTGGCGGACAAACAGGACAAGCTTAATTTATAATAGTGATGACCAATACACAAGAATTAATCGCAAGTGCATTAGAAGCTCAAAAGAGCAGAGGCTATTTTTCTGCGTATCCAGAAAATCCAAAGGCATATGATGAAGCTGCAGCTGCAGCGGGATTGGAAGCATTCCAAAAAAGGTTGAATACAGATTATGATGAAATTCATGAGAATCCACACAGCCACCGCATTGGTTCAGAAGTGAGCCCGTATATGATGTTGGGTTTGGGTGTGCGCTATGCGCAATATCAGCCTGCTGAACTTATAAACTATGCTACAGAAGTTGCTACAGCTTGGGGCAATGTTGCACCGGAGCTTCGCGCAGAAATTCTGATTGACAGTTTGGCGCGTGTGCAGAATAGATTTTTTGAACTTGCCTATGCGACCATGCATACTACCGGACAGGGGTATATGATGGCATTTCAAGCAAGCGGACCGCATAGCAATGACCGCGCATTGGAAGTGATTTCATTGGCATACGCAGAGCTTACCCGTTTTGAAACACAAGTGGATTGGGTGAAGAATATGGGCAAGTTTGATTTGAAAATTCACAAAACCTACAAGCCTATACCTAGAGGAATTTCCTTGGTGATAGGCTGCAGTACGTTCCCAACCTGGAATACCGTGCCGGGTTTGTATGCCAGTTTGATGGCAGGGAACCCCGCAATAGTAAAGCCACATCCAAAGGCCATTTTGCCTATCGCAATTGTGGTAGCCGAAATACAGCATGCATTAAAAGCGAAGGGGCTGAGCCCAAATATTGTGCAATTGGCACCCGACACCTTGGAGCAACCCATTACAAAAGTATTGGCGGAGCATCTAGCTGTAAAGTTGATTGATTATACGGGTGGGTCGGCTTTTGGTGATTATCTAGAATTGTTGCCGGGTAAAATTACATTTACTGAAAAAGCAGGTGTAAACTCTGCGATTGTGGAAAGCTCTGCAAATGCAGAGGCACTGTTTGGCAATTTGGCATTGTCTGCCTGCTTGTATAGCGGACAAATGTGCACCGCACCTCAGAATATCTTTATTCCTGCTACTGGAATTCAAACCCCAGAAGGAAACCTGTCTTTTGATGATTGCGTAGCGATGTTGTGCCAATCCATTAAAGGTTTGGTAGAAAATCCAAAGGCAGGTCCATTTACCTTGGGTGCCATTCAGAATGACTTTACCGTAAATAGAATTGCAGAAACGAAAAAGAATGCACATGTAGCCTTGGATGCTATTCCTGTTGTGCATCCGGAATTCCCTGAAGCGCGCATGATGAGCCCAGTAGTAATGGTTACAGACGCAGGCAATGCAGCACAATGGAGACATGAGTGTTTTGGACCTGCGGTGTTTGTGATAAAGACTGATGATAGAAACCAGAGTCTTTCTTTGGCAGCCGCTGCTGCTGCTGAGTTGGGCGCGATTACCTGCTTGTGTTATTCAACCGATACTGCCTTTCAAGCAGAAGTTGCGGAACAAATGAACGCAGCGTTTACGCCAGTGAGCTTTAACTTCCAAGGTGCAGCGTTTGTGAATAGTCATGCGGCATTTAGTGATTTTCACGTAACCGGAGGCAACCCAAGTGGAAACGCCGGATTTACCAATCCTGAGTATGTAAACCGCAGGTTTGTGTGGGTTGGCAATCGCTATGCCTAAGTGTAAATTACTTGCTTACAAATCAATAGTAAAAGACCACCGCAGGGTGGTCTTTTTTTATCATATTATTTGAACCTCAGGTCGGAAACTGTAAAACAATGTGTGTGTATCCGTGTTACTTGCATACACTGTTGAATATGAAAAAAGAAACCATATTGGAGAAATACATGAACCACGTTTTGGAACATGGTTCTGAGCCTGTATCTGTTTTTCAATTTTGTAAGAAAATCAAAATTGATGAAGCGGAATTTTACGCAGTTTTCAACTCCTTTGATGCTGTGCGATCGTGGTTTTGGGAGCATGTTTTTCATACTACGGTGGCTTTGTTAAAAGAAGACGAAACCTATAAAGAGTATGCCGCCTCGGAAAAGTTAAGTGCCTTTTATTTTTTGTGGACCCAGCAATTGTTGTCGCACCGCAGTTTTGTGTTGCAACACGCACACAAGACCATGAAAGGGATATTGCCTACAGACCGGAATTTAATGGGATTTAGAAAGGTATTTCTTACTTATGCGGATGAGATTGTGCGCAATGGTATTGAAAATAGGGAAGTGGCAGAACGCAAATTTATTTCAGACCGCTTTAAAGATGCCTTGTGGGTACAGACTATTTTTCTATTGAATTTTTGGATAAAGGATACCAGCAAAGGATTCGAAGCCACTGATGCCGCCATTGAAAAATCTGTGACTCTAGGATTTAAATTGATGGG
>JBEIRK010000031.1:0-20617 GCA_040376005.1 Flavobacteriales bacterium | reverse complement strand
TTCATCGGCCTCAATGAACCAATCATCCACCCATGGAATCAGGAATTCAGGGTCAGTTGAATTTTTAATCACCAACATCCATCCCGCGGGGTATTCCTCCACCGCTTGTATCTGTCCGATTATGGTATTGTCCACTTTCACCGCAAAACCTACCAAGGAACCTTCATTGTCTTCCTCTTCAAAATGCGGTGCTTCGAGCAGGAGGGTTTTGCCTTCCAACTCACTGGCTCTGGTGGAATCATTTACGTCAATAAGCTTGACAATGCGCGATTTCTCGCGCCATGATTCAATAAGAAAGGGAACTCCCTTTCCGTCGAATTCGACAAAAAGGAAATTCCCTTGTTGTATGCTTTTAGGATCTATATCCGAATTTAGGGCAAGATGTAACTCGCCGCTAAAACCGTGTTTGCCGGCAACACGTCCTGCGGAGTGAAGCTTTGGCAGCATAGAACCTTATCAGGCGTTATCTTCAGTGTTTTCTTCAGCAGCTGGAGTTTCTTCAGCAGCTGGAGTTTCTTCAGCAGCAGTTTCTTCAGCTACAGCAGCAGTTTCTTCAACTTCTACTTCGCCTTCCGCGCCTTCAACAACTTCCTCAGATTCCTCTACTACTACTTCACTGGTCTTTGCCAATACTTTAGCAGCAATTGCTTCACGCTTCGCACTTTCAGCTTTCAATGCATCAGAACGTTTGCTGTTCTTGTCATTAGCCAGCTTGTCGCGCTTGGTCTGAATGCGGTTGTCTTTTTCTTCCATCCAGGCAGCAAATTTTGCATCCGCTTGTTCCTGGGTAATTGATCCCTTAACAACTCCAACTTGGAGGTGTTTTTTGTACATGGCACCTTTGTAGCTTAGGATAGCACGCGCTGTGTCAGTTGGCTCGGCTCCAGTCATCAACCACTTCACTGAACTTTCAAGGTTCAAGTTAATCGTTGCTGGATTGGTAATTGGGTTGTAAGTACCAATTTTTTCAATGAAACGGCCATCTCTCGGAGCACGCGAATCCGCCACCACAATGTGAAAGAAAGCACGTTTCTTTCTTCCCTGCCTTTGTAATCTGATTTTAGTAGACATTCTCTTATTTCGTTTTACTCCACAGGTATCCATCCTGCGGGGGCGCGAAATAACAACAAAAGTTCGATTTAAACAAGTTTTGCACGACTATTGTCCTTGCGAATCAATTGGCGAATGGATGCTACATGCGCCGCGAACACTACAGGAACAACGATTCCGGGCAGCCACACATAGGGGAAATACAATATGGCTATATTGGGCTGTTCGAACCCGAATTGCTGCAAAGGCGTCGGTACTGACAAGGCTGCACGCAATACAATGTTTACCAGCAATGCCAAACAAGCCAGATTCCAAATGAGCAAACCTACCTTGTTTAACTTCCCTTTCCTCCAAAAAAGCAAAACGGCTATGGGCGCTGTGATACCTGATATGATATCTGGATTGCTGCCCGCAAAGGTCATGAGTTCGGGTACGGTTTTGCCTAGATATAATAGATATAATACCAATTCTACCGGGATGCGAACAATATGCAGCAGCGTTAAGGCTTTTAAATCTGCTAGATTGAGGATTTGTCCGCCACTTTTGCTGAAGAAAAACAGCAAGAAAACAAGAATACTGATGGCAGGGACAAATACAATTGCCGGCGGGACTTGCAGGTGCTGGGTGAAATAACCCATTTTGGCAACTATAGCATACACTGCGGCCAAAACCAACAGCGCAATAAATACCAATCCACGACTTCCTGTGGCGCGGTTAAATAACCAGATTGAAAAAGCTGTGGTTACAATAAATATCAGGTGGGTTGCGGTAGAAATGTTTTCCATAGCGTTTACAGCATTACAATATTCGCATTTTGGCAAACTTCAATACCAGTTTTTTCTCTCCAAGTCCATCGAAAACAACGGTAGCTTTTTTATTGACACCTTCGCCTTCCAATTCGGTCACTGTGCCAAAGCCAAAACGCTGGTGTTGCACCTTGTCGCCCGCTTTCAGTCCCGACAAATCGCCCTCCTCAAAATTGGGGTCTACCGGTGGGGTGGGCGGCGTATTGCTGCGGCTTACTTGCTTCAGTAAGGTAGAAGTCCGTGTAGTGCCCGTGCTAAAGGGATTTATATTCCCCATAGGCTGATTGCTCAAAGCCTGATGCATACCGGGCTTGCGCAAGCTGGCCATGTTCATATCCAAGTACTGGCTGTCGATTTCCTCTATAAACCTACTGGGCTCGCAGGGCACCAAGTTTCCATATCGAAACCTGCTGGTGGCAAAAGTGAGACTTAACTTCTTCTCCGCGCGGGTAATGGCTACATAAAAGAGCCTTCTCTCTTCTTCCAACTCGCTGCGGCTGCTCAAACTGAGTTGAGACGGGAACAGGTTTTCCTCCAAACCGACCACATATACATGCGGATATTCCAATCCCTTGGCTTGGTGTATGGTCATTATGCTCACGCAGTCTCTATCCGGATCTTGGTTTTTTGGATCATCAGTATATAAGGCGACCTCTTCCAAGAAGTTGGCCAAGGTCTTTTCTTTTTCACTTTCATCATCCTCCACAAATTCTTTGATACCGTTTAGCAATTCCACTGTATTTTCATAGCGTGAAACGCCTTCTACGGTTTTGTCTTCATACAGGGTTTTGAGCAGGGTCGTTTGCCTTGCAATGTGCATGGCCAAATCATAGGCATTGTGGGTAGCTGTCATGCCCATGAAACTCTTGAGCATCATGCCAAAATTGTCAACCCGCACAGAAGCAGTGCCAAGTTCCGCGTATTTTCGGCAGTTGGCTATAATTTCCCATACGGGTACCTTGTGCTCACCTGCCAGATAAATGAGTTTGTTTACTGTGGTGTCCCCAATCTGCCGCGCAGGATAGTTGATAATGCGCTTCAGTGCTTCTTCATCACCAGGGTTGATGGTAAGGCGCAAGTAGGCCAGTAAATCCTTGATTTCCTTGCGTTGGTAGAAGCTTGTGCCTCCAAAAATTTTATAATCAATATTGCCTTTTCTCAGGGCTTCTTCAAAGGCACGGCTTTGAGAATTGGTGCGGTATAAGATGGCAAACGCTTTATTGGGAATCTGGTGGATGTTCTTTTCCTCGAAAATACTTTGGGCTACAAATCGGGCTTCTTCAGCTTCCGTAATGCTGCGCACCACGCGAATTTTGTCGCCGGGCTCATTGGAAGTCCACACTTCTTTTTCCAGCTGCTTTTTATTGTGCTTGATTACTGAACCCGCTGCATTTACGATATGTTGGGTGCTTCGGTAGTTTTGTTCAAGCTTGTACACCTTTACATCAGGGTAGTCCTTACTAAAGTTAATGATGTTCTGAATGTTGGCTCCGCGAAATGCGTAGATACTTTGCGCATCATCACCTACCACAGCAATGTTTTGGTGCACCGCTGCTAAGCGCTTGGTAATCATGTACTGAACATGGTTGGTATCTTGGTACTCATCCACCATGATATAGTGGAAACGGTGTTGCCACTTGTTGCATACATCGATATGGTCGCGAAACAGTTTATGTGTGTTTACCAATATGTCATCAAAATCCATAGCGCCACTGCGGAAACAGCGTTCAGTATAGGCTTTGAATATTTCATGAAAACGGGTCCTATTGGCGTTTTTATCTTGTATAAGGTTCTCCTGATTTTCAGTGTAGCTGTAGGCGTCAATCAGGTTGTTTTTACACATGCTTATCCTGCTTAAGACCATCGAAGGCTTGTAAATCTTGTCATCCAATTGGAATTCTTTGATGATGGTTTTTAGCAAGCTTTTGGAATCTTCTGTATCGTAAATGGTAAAGTTTTTTGGGTAGCCCAAACGGTCGGCCTCCATGCGCAGAATACGCGCAAACACCGAGTGAAAGGTGCCCATCCACAGGTTTCGCGCCGTAGCTCCCACTTGTTTTTCAATACGCAGCCGCATTTCACGCGCCGCTTTATTGGTAAAGGTGAGTGCCAGTATGGAAAAGGGGTCCGCACCTTGGTGTATAAGGTGTGCCATGCGCATGGTCAATACCCTGGTTTTACCAGAACCTGCACCAGCTATGATCATAACGGGACCATCGGTCTGAATAACCGCTTCGAGTTGGGCCGGATTCAATCCATCTAAATAAGGCGGGAGGTCATAGGGATCAGCGTGCATGGAACTGCAAATATAATTGGCGTGAAATCCATTTTTTTTCAAAGTTGTCTACCACATGTTCACGGTTTTTGAGCTGCCGATTGTACTTGGAATTATGGATTTTTTTTCGTATATTCCTCTTCGTGATTTTGCCTAACACACTCGTTTACAGATGGCTTCAGCATTCAAGAGTAGGATTGCTTTCCCGTCGGAGGTAATTCCTTTGTATTCTATCGAGAATTCATTGCAAAATCTGAGTTGAGGGTATTATTATTGCCGATACAAGTGCACGTCTACTGGATTCAAATAATCGCAGCCCTACTTATTGGGGCATTGCTGGTAAACTTCTTCTGGCGCCTGAGGCAGCGCAGGATTCTACGCAGCTTGCGCGAAATCATTTCTTCAGAATCTACAGATAGCACAGCTGCTGAGTATAAAAACCCAGAAGATGTGGAAGATGCCCTCAAGGCCTTGTTTTTAGCGCGAACGGCGGAAATGGACCGCATGCGCATGATGGAAACCTACCGCAGGGATTATATTGGCAATGTGGCACATGAGTTGAAAACCCCCACCTTCACTATTCAAGGGTATTTGGATAGCCTTGCCGATGAATTGGAAGCGGATGATATTGATATCGAGACAGCCACCATGTTCCTTTCAAAGGCACAGAAAAACACAGGTAGGTTGGGGCAAATCATCAAAGATTTGGACACCATTACCAAATATGAAAGCGGATTTCTTCGCCTAGAATATGAGAAGTTCAACCTATTGGAATTGGTGAATGATGTGATTGAATCCCTAGAAATACAGGCTTCTGGTAAAAAAATAAATGTGTATTGCCAGGCACTGGATTCAGAATACACGGTTTGGGCCGATCGTTTTCGTATCCGACAAGTGCTTACGAACCTTGGGTACAATTCCATCAAATACGGAAAAGACGGGGGCTATACGCGCTTTAGACTCTCCAATACCGGAGATAAAGTCATTGTCGAAGTAGCTGACAATGGAATAGGTATTCCCGCAGACCATTTATCCCGCATATTCGAACGCTTTTATAGGGTAGACAAAAGCCGCAGCAGAGATAGCGGTGGGAGTGGTTTGGGCCTAAGTATATGCAAACACATTATTGAAGCCCATGGCGAAAGTATTTCCGTTCTGAGTACGGAAGGTGCAGGTTCTGTGTTCAGTTTTAGCCTGAAGACCAAGGAATCTGCCTAATACTTACAGTAATAAATTCAATCTTCTAAGCAATGAAAACGATACAAACCGAAGTAAAATGGGCAGTGATATTTTCAGTAATGGGGCTGGCCTGGATGCTTTTAGAGAAACTCGTTGGCCTACACGGCAAGTACATTGATTACCATATGTATCTTACCAATGTATTTATGATACCCGCGGTGTGGGTGACCGTGCTTGCGTTGAAGGATAAAAAGAAACGCGACTTTGGCGGCAATATGAGTTACATGCAAGGCCTCAGATCTGGGGTTGTACTCTCTCTGATTATTGCGCTGCTCAGCCCTCTCACGCAATGGATTACATCTTTTGTCATTACACCCGAATATTTTCCAAACGTTATCAAGCGTTCTGTAGAGTTGGGATATTTTAAGACAACAGCCGAAGCAACTGCTAATTTCAATTATCAGAATTACGCCATTCAAGGCGCCATTGGAGCCGTGTTTATGGGCTGTATTACGGTTGCTATTGTCATGATTTTCCTGCGCAGTAAGGTGCAGAAGGATTGAGACTTGTGCACGAAAAGGCGTTGTGCCGGGCCTGAATCTGTCTTTACTTTGCGGTTCTTATAAGCCATCTCTATGTTGCAAACACCAACCCCACAAGAACAAAACGAACTCCTATCGTTGCTTGAAAAGCGATTTCAGAAAAACATGAAACGCCATGCAGGCTTGGAATGGACTGTGGTGCAGGCGCGCTTGGAAAAGCAAGCCAATAAGCTCGCCACTCTGTGGGCAATGGAAGAAACAGGAGGTGAGCCCGATGTGATCGCTGTGGATGCTGTCACGGGAGAGTTTGTGTTTTGCGATTGTGCAACAGAATCTCCTAAAGGCAGACGCAGTTTGTGCTATGATAGAGAAGCATGGGAAGCGAGGAAAGAGTTCAAACCCTCAGGCAATGCTATGGATATGGCCGCAGAAATGGGCATTGAAATGCTCGATGAAGACGGATATCGCCATCTGCAAACCTTGGGTACCTTTGATGCCAAAACTTCCAGTTGGTTGAAAACACCAGATGAAATGCGCGCCTTGGGCGGTGCCATTTTTGGTGATTTTCGCTTTGGGCGCGTGTTTATTTACCACAATGGGGTACAATCCTATTATGGTGCGCGCGCATTTCGCGGAATGGTGAAAGTGTGATGCAGCGTGGTGGGGCAAGCGCGCCATCGTCGCGAGCAAGGACTTGCTATTAGAGTTAAGAGTTAGGCGTTGGGAGTGAAGAGTTAGGCCCAAAGTTCGCCATTTGAGCATTTCGGATATTACGACAAAAAAGATGAAGGTCTATTTCCCCAACGGCAGCCTAAACACCGAATGATTCGCGCATGCACAATGCCAATAGAGAAGCGATGCCTCGCGTCTCAGGAGTCACCTGGCTCCCCTAGTTGCGTCTATGTCGCGTGGCTTTGCAAAATGTGTGACAAACCACTCCTTGCTAAACCACTCGTGGTAAGAAAGGACCCCCGATATTACTCCACTATGCTCACCGAGGTGCGCGCAGTATAGCCCGCGACCTCTGGATAGTATAGCAATGCAGCCCGCGCTGGTGGTATTTGGAAGGTGCCTGTGAATTTTGGCAACAGTTCCAAATGGAACTCGGTATACCCAAATGGCATCTGACTCAAATAAATAATAACCCGGTCTTCCTTGTACTCGCGGTACGATTCAAAACTGTGCTCCTTCTGATTCTTCTGTGCAAATACCACACCAGCCGGAATTGGAATCTCTACCACCACATTCCCATGACTGCGCTTGGCAAACACAGTCGCTTTGAACTTGAAGTTCTCTCCCTCATGCAAGGTTTGTGATCTCTCAAACGAATGGTGAATGGTAAAGCTCGTTGTATCTGACTTGGGGGTATACGTTGCCCACTCTTTTCTGTGCAGTGCATAGATTTCAGCTCCGCTATGTGCAAATATGAGGCTGTCATTTGCAGGCACTGCAAAGGTTACCGCCGTCTTATCTACATCTACAACCTGCCCATTTACGGTAATATTCGTTTTGAGTTCGCCTTTGTATTCCAGTTTTAATTCACTCAACAACATGGTGCTCGCACGTGCAATATTGCGTGCACTGCTTCCCGCTTCATTGGCCATCCACTGAGCCATT
The DNA here is from genome assembly GCA_040376005.1 of Flavobacteriales bacterium. Classification (GTDB taxonomy): domain Bacteria; phylum Bacteroidota; class Bacteroidia; order NS11-12g; family UBA955; genus JAGXTF01. Next base: position 13,148 of record JBEIRK010000031.1, on the reverse strand, counting down.
AACTTACGCAATTCAGGCTCGCTGTTGTTTAAGCGCAACCATTCCCAAGCCATATAGGTGGTAGCCGCGTTGTCGCAGTAGGGGTTGAATTTGTATAAATACTGTTGGTCGGAAACTACTGAAATGTGCCCCATGGCGCTGGGTTGCAAATGCGTAAGCACAGCCTTGGGCTCAACGGGACGCATCAATAATCCCATGAGCATTCCATATTTGATTTGGCCTTGCAAACTCAGTGAGGCAGATTGAATGCGCGGCAAGAACTCATCGTGATTTACAGGCCTGCTTAATTTGGTTAAGAGCAATAATGCGTCTAAGGCTTCTTCACCATAGAGACTTGGCAATTGCTTTTCGTAATAGCGAACCACATTCAACCAAGCATTGTTATTGTATCCCAGCAGATTGGCCTTGTACATCACTTCTGCTATATAAGTACTTAGCTGATCATTGGGGTATTCACCCGTGAATGTGCCGAACAAGCCTGAACTATGTTGCGCATTGCGAATTCGGCGCACCAAGAGTTTGATATCGTTGTTTTTGTCAAAAGCTGAAGCGGTGGCTTCGCAAACGGTTTTTTCAGTGAGCAATACGTTCAACTCATCTGCCATAGAAAGGTTGTCGGGGTACAGCATATTGATGCGCTGTTGCAGCAGTCCTTGCACCATGGAAAGTGGATTGCCATACAAGGTAAAGGTTTGCCTAGAATAGTCCCTATTTCCTTTGAAAAGAATGCTGGTGTCGCGGCGCAATACCACGGTGCTGGACATGCCTGTAGTTACCTTAGCACTCTTAACAAGTATATTTCTGCGCTGCACATCGCGGTATCCATTGCTCATTCCAAATCCATTTTCAATTTGAATGTTTCTTCCTGCGGCTCCTGCGTGCAGTATGATGCTGTCGTTGTAAAAAGAGCCCACCGCTACATCTTTGCTTAGCCCCTGGCTGTCAACAAACAAGGTGTATTTCCCTGAAGCAGCCGCCCCGGTGTAGTTATATACACGGCCATACACGGTAAGATTGTCTTCTTCCGTTAAAAAGGGTGGGAGCACTAAAGCCATACTAAGCGGTTTGTATGATTTCACGGTGAGTTCACCTAGGCCGCTGTGGCGCTTGCCATCCATGCCAGGGATCCATGTTTGCCAACTGGTAATGTTATCCGGAAAACGCACCGCATAGGTAGCATAGCCTTTTTTATTTGTGTTCAAATTGGGTATCCAATACGCGTAATCGCGGAAGTTTTGGCGAATGCGCAAGGCGGTTTCATTCCCAGACATCTTATTTAATAAGTCTAAGTATGAGGAAGTATTGTCATCTGCAAAACCCCATTGGTAGCGCCCTTGGGCTTTGATGTCGTCGGTTACATCATCTTCATCAAAAGCGGCATCGTCTTTTTCCCTTTTGCTTGATATGTTTCTTATCCTGTTCGCAGCAGCCACCATTTTGTATTTGCCTTTTGAGGATACTTCAGCAATACTATAGTCTATATTGCTTGTGGCCATCCCAGAATAGGATGCGTAGTTATCTACTCCGTCATAATCTGCTGCCGCGTCCATAAGGTATTTAGGCTCATATACCGTTGTGCCATTTGGGTAATACAACATATTGCTATGCGGCTTGAGATTAACTTGCAGTGCATGCAAACTGCCTTTTTCTAGATTTAAATTGTAAGCAAGCCAATAATGATAATTGTTGCTTTTGATTTTTAACATATACTCACCGGCCTGAAGGCTATCCATGCGGAAACGCCCATCCCTGTTGGTGATCGCGCCGCGTACAAAGAATCCGTTTTTCTCAAGAATTACATAGGCATTTTCAACCACGTATTTCAGTTCAGGACCGTTCACTGTGCCTTCGAGTATGGTGCTTTTGTCTTTGGATGGAATGCGAATAAGATTCAACGATTTGCTCACGGTAGGGGTGTCTTCAAAGTCTGCAAAGGGCTCACGACCGAGTATTTTGGCCATGCGATCAAAGGCAATCCACTCACTCTTGCGAAGTCTGCGGAAATCACTGTCTTTCAATCGGTAGCACAGTAAGCTTTGACTGTCAATTGTTAGGCGCTTTACCAGCCAAATGCTATCGGCTTCTTGCAGCACAAGGATAAGCCCAACGCGATTTTCACTGCCTGTGCCCACTGGTAGGTGCCTATAAAAATAGGTTTGACTTTCTTGCTCAAACTCTACAGTAGGATTGTTATTTAGGAAGGATTGCGCTGAATCTTGTACTTGAAACAACCAAATTCTTTGCGCATAGCGATTGGGGGGCAGCTGCACATGTATGGTACTTTGTTTCTGATTTGATGGCCAGTAGCTGCGATACTGGTATTCTTCTAAGAAATAGGTAGGTTCGCTAGGTCTAATGCTTGGATTGGTTTCGCTTTGCATCGCCGTGGTTGGCTTGAAGTCTGGGTCCCAGGAAAAGCTGTAAAAATCGTATGGATTGTAATTGTAGGTCTGGAAATATTGATATCCCTTTAACAGTGCATTTGCCTCATCCATAACCACATCTGACTTGGTCATGGATACACTCGCACGCGGCTCAAAGGAAAATTCATGCGAATAGTTATTTCTCCAACTCATGTTGATGCTACTCATGGGCTGTAAAGGCCCATAGGCATAGAACTGCTGCATGTTTTTATACTGTTTAATACTGCCATCGGAACTGTATTCCGGTCTGCCTACATACACTTGCTGCAGTTTGTTCCATGTGTAAGGTTGGTTGGCATAGCGTTTTTTCCCATTTTCAGAAATCACCAAGGTGTCGTATACATTGTAATCAAAACGGAAAAGCATGGTGTGCCTGCGAATCATGGCAAATTCTGCATCGCTATACATGTAAGAAGAAAGGGTGTCGCCAAGCGTGTACTGTGCCAATGAGTCGGCATGCAAACAGATGAAATTCTTTTTCCCTTTTTGAATTTGGACCTCATTTAGGGTCACAATTCTGCCCGGAATGCGCAGTTTAACGGTATAGGTGCCCGGTTCCACCCGAATAACACCGGGTTGCGGGGTTATTCCATTGATGTAAACAAGTGTATCGTTGAAAGAGGCATAATTGACAATGGATTGCAGGTTTTTACTGTGGTTATAAAATACAACTTGGGTACTGTGGTCGGGTGTGGTATCCGCCAGCACCATGAACCCTTTTTTCGGATACATCAGTTGGTAAAACTCATTTTCCAATAAGTTGAAAGTGCTGAGTTCCCATTGTTTTATGAAGTGGTAGTGGTTGATATTGCATTGGGTAACTCCGAAATTGACTGTGGGAAGCATGCGCTGTAACTTTACTTTGCCCATGTAGGGTAAATTGGGTCGGTCTAAGTCGTCGAGTTGCGTATTGATGGCCCAGGCCGGGAGATTGGCTTTATGAACGGGTTTGCCGTAGGCGTCTTTTACCCAAATTTCAACCGCGACTTCCTGCCCGGGGTATATTTCTTTGGGTTGTACAATTTGAATATTGAGCTCCTTTTCTGCCAAATGAAAACTCTTGCTAAAGAAGGTCGGTGCATGCAGGCGCCCCGCCAGCACGCCGTATTGAATGTGGTAGGAGTTTTTGCTCTTGTCTGCTGCCTCAAAATTGAGTACTATATCATTGCCCGACTTTACAATTTCATTATTTCTATAAATTCGGTAATACACAGGCACATCGTGCTTGCTGTGGAATTCGATATGCACAGAATCATGGCTGCGTTTGCCAGTAATTTCTGGGATTAATACTTCGCGGTATAGGTTGGTAAATAGTGTGTCACCGAAATACAAAGACGCATACTGTATGTTGGGTGGCAGGTATGCGCGCATGGGTGTGTAAAAGGTGCTATCGGCGATCCTGTCGTATCTGCTGTAATACACCACCCGCATTTTTCTTCTTACCAGTTTATTCTCATACAAATTCAGCACCGTGAGTGTGTCATTTTTTACATAACCCAAGGTTTTATTTCTAGAAGTGCTGGTGCTAAAGCTCGCAGTCTGGGTAAAGGATTCATTGTCTGCGGTGGTCAGCGTAAAATTAGCATACCAGTGGCCTTTAATATCGGGAATGCTGTCTGCAGGGATCTCGATGAATGTATTACCCGTGGCATCGGTTTGCACTTGTCGCACAAAGTACTTGCGCATTTTGGCGTAAGAGATTTGAAAGGAATCAGCGGCACTGTGTTCTATGGATTGAAGCGAAATTTCCATGCGAATGGAGCCGTCCAATATGGGCAAGCCCGCCTTGTTGTATGTGTTAATGTAAAATGGCAAAGCTTCACCACGCGCTATTTCAGATGGGTGCGGCTGCAAGGAGAATACGATGTCTTTGAGTTCGTAATTTTCATAGCGCAGCGATTTGTTGATGAGTGCTTGACGCTTTTCAGTGAGCATGTATAATTCTAGGGGTTGGTCTGCTGCAAAACTGTCGTCAGTAACAAAAAAGCCTTTGTAAGCACCTCTAGGGTCGGGTTTTATGTGGAGTTCCTTCGCATGTCCCGTCGCATTTTGAGATAGGCGTGCAATGATTTCGTATTTCAAGGGCTTGGCTTTTTTATTTACCAGATAGCTCTTAAAGAAAATGGTGTCGCCAGGCTTGTAAACTGGCAGATTGGTTACCAAATACCCCTTAATGCGGCTGTTGTCATATTGGTAATTGTCGCGTGGCACTTCTCCATAATTCACTTCTGAATTGTACCCATTTACCACGTAGTAGGCAAAGTCACTTCCTCTTTTAATACGTAAACTACCGCTGATATTGCTGGTTTTTATGGCGTAGCCACCCACACTGGGGTCAAAATAGCAGTGGTGGGTGTCAAGCATTACATCCGCCTGATTTACCAAAAGACCAGAGCTGTCCTCAACAAAAACAAATGTTTGATATCCAATGCGGTGCACCGAGGCGAAAAAGATGGGGTTTTCAATAAGTTTATAGTACACTTGGTTGTTGTACACCGATATCTCAATGAAATAGCCATTGCGGGTGAGGTTCCAACGGTTGTTATTGTAACCAGTGGGATTGGGTTGTAGCTTCGACAGCGGTTGCACCGGGTATGGGTAGTTTTTATCTCCTCTGAAAAAAGGAATCGCACTGTCGGCTCGAACCTTGCCCACCAGTTGGGTATAAAGAAATTGGCTGTCCAGTTGGTATGGATGGCTCACTGCATACGCGGCTTGCTCATTGCTGAGTTGATACAGGTGAATGTAAGGCCCAAATTGTTTGTTGGAATACAAGGATTGGCCTTGTGCGATAATGCAAGTAAATAGAGCAAATACAGCTGCGATGGCAGATTTCATGTGGCTAAGGTAAGCAAATCTAATACCACATTCGGCGCTATTTCGCAGAATCACACAGGTGTTGTTTGAAGCAACATGCTGAATAAATGAATGGTCGTTTTCTGTCCTTGAATATGGATGCATCTATGCATCCATACCTTTAAAAAAGGAAAGGTAAATGGCAGGCTACCAGCTTTTTTGGAAAATCGGCTCTACGGGTGGGTAGGTAGGCGGATTTAAGGCCAGTTTTAACCAATGCACATCATGCCATTCGCCCAATTTCCAGCCCGCTTGTTCATACAAGGCTAGAGGTTCAAACCCAAATTGCAAGTGCAGTTTCATGCTTCCCGGATTGGGCAAGGTAATGCCCGCAAAGGCCCACATGAAGCTTCTCTCCCGCAAGGTTTCAAACAGTTTCACGTAGATCCTGTGCCCCAAACCTTGGTGGTAATACTCATGATGCACGTAAACTGAGGTTTCCACAATCCAGCGGTAGGCCGCGCGTTCGCGATGCCGACAGGCATAGGCATAGGCGAGGATCTTGCCTTCTTCTTCAATAACCCAGAAAGGATAGGCCTGTGCAATGTCATCCAAGCGCTGCTGAAATTGCCCCAAACTGGGCACCTCGGTTTCGAAAGTTACCCCGCTGTTTTCAATAAAGGGGCGGTAGATTTCCAAGATTTGAGGGCAATCTGCAGGCGTATAAGGTCGTAGGGTTTGCACCGGACAAATTTCAATAAAAATTGTGGAATTCGCATGCTCAGCCTGTGCCGTTTTCTCAGCAATTTTGCTTGGAAATACTTATGTTTGTATTTGATATGAGAAAATCAATACTGTTTTTGTCCCTTTCGTGCATTGCGTTTTCAACTCAGGCGCAAATTCAAATAACCAGTGCAGCCATGCCTGCTGCGGGTGATACGGTGCGTTTTTCAAGTGCAAGTCCCATTGGGTTGAATTTGAATCTTGCCAAAAAAGGGGCTTCCCAAAGCTGGGATTATAGCAATTTAGTGAGCACAGGACAGGATATTTCTCAATATGTTTCTGCGAATAAAACCCCGTATTTGTTTTACTTTTTTAACCAAATTGGTCAAAAAACAGCCGACAGTTTTGGAGTAGGTCAATTTTCTTTTCGCAATATTTATTCTTTCTATTCCAAAAGCAGCACAGTGTTTAAAGCTGAAGGCTTGGGCTATGAGTTTAGCAGCATTCCATTGGCCTCTAACTATACAGATGAGGACGAAATTTATCAATTTCCATTGGCGTATGGCGATTCAGATGTAACCACCTTTAGGTTTAAATTCAGTATCCCAGGTCAGAACTTCTTTTCAGTGGTGCAGAAGGGAAAGCGCACAAATATTGTCGATGGTTGGGGCAGCATAAAAACACCGTATAAAACCTATACAGATGTATTGCGTGTGAAAACCATAGTGGATGAGATTGACTCTATTGTTTCTACTTTTGGAGGTACAGCATTTCCGCGCAAGCAGGTGGTGTACAAATGGTTAAGTGCCGATGAGAAAATACCTGTGTTGGAAATTACCGGTACTGAAGCTTTGGGTGTGTTTACAGCCCAACAAATTCGCTTTAGAGATGCGTACAACGGCAAAGGGAATCCATTAGGGCCTAGGGCTTCCTACTCGGTAAATAAGAAATCGGGCTTTGCAGAGGTAGATACCTTTACCTTCACCGACCGCACCACGCCCTTTGCTACGGGAACTACTTGGAGCATCACCCCATCAACTGCGGTGGTGTATGTGAAAGGTACCAGCGCTACAAGTCGCAACCCCAGTGTGGTATTTAAGGATAAAGGCTTGTATAGTGTAAAGCTTACGGCCTCCAATATTGGAGGTTCGGATGATACGGTTTCCAATAATTTGATTTCTATCTCTTTTGGCGCCAATACGCAAGGGCAAATTAGCCCTGCATTGATGGTCTACCCCAATCCAGCGAGCAGCTACGTTGTGTTGCCCGCAAATTGCCTGAACAAACGCTATATCATTTCGGATGCATTTGGTCGAAACATACAGGAAGGCATGAGCACTGAGGGTAGAATTAACATAAGTGGGTTAGCCGAAGGAGTATTCAATATTACCGTGGATGGAAATACGGTAAAACTTTGTGTGGTAAAAGAATAAGTATTGGCCTTGCGATTTGGCAGGCAGGCGGGATTTGAATATATTCGCCGCTGTTTAGAACTAACGTGAAAATTGCAGTCTTAAAAGAAAGTCGCGCCGGTGAAAACCGTGTGGCAGCCACTCCAACCCTTTGTGCCCAGTGGATAAAAAATGGCAACGAAGTAGCGGTTGAATCAGAGGCAGGCTTACAAGCCAGTTACAGCAATACCCTTTATACGCAAGCAGGCGCTACCACCGGTAGCCGCGCAGATGTGTTAAACGGTGCCAGGATTGTACTTATGGTAAATCCTCCAGACTTAAACACGGTTGCTCAACTCCCAGAGGGGGCCGCATTGGTGAGTTTGGTGTATCACAGAACCAGCACCGAACTGGTGGCTGCCTTGAATGCCCGCAAAATCTCATGTTTTTCTTTAGATGCAATTCCCCGCATTTCCAGAGCCCAAAGTATGGATGTGCTGAGTTCGCAAGCCAATTTGGCGGGCTACAAAGCCGTGATCAAAGGGGCTGAACATATGGCTAAAATTTTCCCAATGCTGATGACAGCAGCCGGAACCATCACTCCAGCGCGTGTGCTCATTTTTGGAGTAGGGGTTGCTGGTTTGCAAGCCATCGCCACAGCCAAGCGCCTAGGTGCTGTAGTAGAAGCTACAGATGTGCGCCCAGAAACGAAGGAGCAAGTGGAAAGTTTGGGTGGTAAATTTATTGAAGTAAAAGGCGCTGAAGTGGGTTCTGAAGGCGGTTATGCCAAAGAAGCTACGGAAGAATACCGCCAAAAGCAAAGAGATGCGGTGAATAAGAGCTTGGCCATGGCCGACCTCGTGATTACTACCGCCTTGGTGCCCGGTCGCAAAGCCCCTATTTTGGTGGATGATGAGCAATTGGGTATGATGAAACCTGGCAGTGTGCTGGTAGATATGGCTGCCGAACAAGGGGGCAATTGTGCCAAAACCCAGCCCGGACAAATCGTTACGATTAATGGGGTAACCCTCATTGGTACCACCAATATGCCCTCTGAGTTGTCTATGAATGCCAGCGAGCTGTTCGCCAAAAACATTGATGCCCTGCTTAAATTGGTAGCGCCTAAAGGTGAATTGCAGTTTGATATGGGTGATGAAATTGTGCAAGGATGCTTGGTATGTCACGAAGGAACAATTTTGCTGTCTGCTTCTTAAAAAATGAATTGAAAAAATGGAACAAATACTAAATTTCATAGGCGATAACATTAGCATGATCTACTTGGTCATTCTTATGATTTTCGTAGGTATAGAACTTATTGGCCACGTGCCTAGTGTGTTGCACACGCCGCTTATGAGTGGTGCGAATGCCATTCACGGGGTCGTGCTTATCGGTGCGATCATCGTGCTTGGACATGCCGCTGCGGATGATTACTTCAGTCTTGTTGTTGGCTTTGTAGGTGTAGTTGTAGGAACACTCAACGTTATCGGTGGATTTGTAGTTACCGATCGCATGTTGGAGATGTTTAAGAAAAAACCAAAAGGAGGCGCTAAATGAAGCATTTACAAGAACTCTTCTATCTAATCGGCTCCGTAGGATTTGTGTTGGGCCTGAAAATGATGGGGAAACCCGATTCAGCCCGCAAAGGCAACTTGGTGGCTGCCGTAGGTATGGCTTTTGCCGTAATTGGTGTACTCTTTTTTAACTGGAAAGAAGATGCCTCTGGTGCAGGGAGTTTTCATATCGCCGGAAATCTAGGCCTCATTATCGCTGCTATCGCTATCGGTACCATCGTAGGTTGGCTTATGGCCAAGCGGGTGCAAATGACTGCGATGCCGGAAATGGTATCCCTGTTCAACGGTATGGGTGGGCTTTGTGCCGCACTTATTTCTGTAATCGAATGGCGCGGTCATACAGGTGCAATGGAAGTGGGCCACTATTTGCCCATTATCGCAGGTCTCATCATCGGTACGGTTTCGTTTACCGGTTCCATGATTGCCTGGGGTAAACTTAGCGGCAAAATCGGAGATTACCGTTTCCCAGCGCAACAAGTAATCAATTTGGTGCTGTTGGTGGCTGTTCTCGGTGCCGCATATATGAATTTAACCACTGAAGGCACAGACCTTTGGTTCTACGTAATCATTGGCCTGTCTGTTATCTATGGCTTACTTTTCGTTTTCCCTATCGGGGGCGCAGATATGCCTGTGGTTATCTCATTGTTGAACTCTTTTACAGGGGTTGCCGCAGCTTGCGGTGGTTTCTTGTACCATAATAATGTAATGCTTATGGGCGGTATTTTGGTAGGTTCAGCAGGTACCATTCTTACTGTGGTAATGTGTAAGGCCATGAACCGCAGTCTTACCAATGTGTTGATTGGTGCTGTAGGTGGCAATTCTAATGTTGCATCTTCTAGCTCACCCTCAGGTGGCACGGTGCGCGAAGTACAAGCTACCGACGTGGCCATTATGATGAAGTATGCAAGTAAGGTGATCGTGGTACCTGGGTATGGCTTGGCTGTGGCACAAGCGCAACACGTGGTGCACGAACTCGAAAACATGTTGGAAGAAGAAGGTGTGGAAGTGAAATACGCAATTCACCCTGTGGCTGGACGTATGCCCGGTCATATGAATGTATTGCTTGCAGAAAGTAATGTGAGCTACGATAAATTGGTTGAAATGGAACATATCAATCCTGAGTTTGCTACTACCGATGTCGTGTTGGTTGTAGGTGCCAATGACGTGGTAAACCCTGCTGCAAAAACAGATCCTTCAAGCCCAATCTATGGTATGCCTATTCTCGATGTTGAAAATTCAAAACAGATCATTGTATTGAAACGAAGCATGAAGTCAGGCTATGCCGGAATTGAGAATGAATTGTTCTACAATCCGAAGTGCGGTATGCTCTTTGGCGATGCGAAAGACAGTTTGCAAAAGTTGGTAAACGAACTCAAAGTGGTATAATCCACGACGAACTATAGATATTACAGTCGCCTCTGAATCATTTCAGGGGCGATTTTTTTTGTATTTGTTTTTATATCGCAAGTTTCTGCTGCAAAAGGGTAACTAAATGTGGCATTTGCCGTCTAAGGAGTGTTTCTTTGTAACATAATCATGCGTAGCGTAATTCTTGCCATTTTTACCTTGGGTGCAGCGTTCGGTGTACAGGCCCAAAATTATTTTTATACAAAACATGCGGGTGGCAATCCCCCTGCTGCCAATGGTGAGGTTTTATACACTGGTGATGATTTGGCAGATGAACAAACTGCCCCATGGACAAAACTTACGGGTGCCTTCTCAGGATATTCTGCATCTGTGCCCTTGCCTTTTGCTTTTCAATTTAATGGAGCTGCAGTAACCCATTGCAAGGTGGCTTCTACAGGTTTTATAACATTTGATACCGCAGTGAGTGGCCTAGCTCCTGCATCAAACGGCGCTTTGCCCGCAGCGGCGCTGCCCAGTAAAAGTGTGGTGCTTTGGGGTATGCAAGCCAATGGCGAAAATGATAAAGTAGTATATGCGAGCCTTGGAACTGCGCCTTACAGACAATTTTGGATTCGTTTCGTTTCTTTCTCTACACCAGGCGATACCCTAGATGCATACAGCTACCGCGCCATTGTATTGGAAGAAGGAACACAAAACATATACTTGGTAAACCAATACGGTGGACAGGCAAACGGGAATTACAATGCGCCGAAACACAATCTAGGTGTGCAAGCCAATACCAGCACCGCTTGGGTAGTTTCAGGTGGCAGCATACAATTTGATGCCAATAGCAAAACCACATTGGATAATAGTTACTACTGCTTTCATCCTGGTTCTCAGTTGTCAGTAGATTTAGGTATACAAGCTGTGGCATTGCCATTGAATGTGGTAACAGGTGCGGCAGCAAGCTTGCAATACAGCGTTTACAATAATGGATCCAGCACGGTAGATTCTTTCACCTTGGGTTACAGCATTAATGGCGCTGCAGCGCTTCGTGTGCGCCTGGCAAATACCAATGTGAAGGCATCTAGAGAGAATCAATTTACGGCATCTGCACAGTTGCTCAGCGCAGCCGGAAGCCCGGGCACAAAGTACACCATTACATGCTGGGTAGAAGCACCCAATACGGGAGCTGAAAGCAATACAAACAATGATACTTTGTCATTCAGCATACTCAGTGTTCAAGGTGTAGGCAGCAACCGTAAGTTGCTCGTAGAAACTGCGACTGCAAGCTGGTGCGATGAGTGCCCAATGCTAGACCGTGACTTGGAAGATTTGCGACAAAAGCGCGGCAATGATGTGATTGTGGTGCAGCACCATAGCCTCGATGGTATGGCGGGCAACGGACAGGAATTGTTAGACCTGTATGTTGAAAACATTCCAGAATTCATGCTGAACCGCACACCAAGATCAAACAAACGTTCGTTTGTTCGCAGCCTTATGGATTCATTTGTAATGGAAAACCTGAATCAGAAGGTACCTGCTACGGTGGATGTATGGAACTTGGCTTTGGATCAAACTACAGGTACAGTCACTTTCCGTGTAAGTGTGCGCTTTATAGACTATTACCAAGGAGAACTCAGTGTGGGCGGCATGGTCACCGAAAACAATGTGCGCGGAACAGGCATCGCGTTTACACAAAACTTGAACACACGCTACTCGCGCGACCCAAACAACTGGTACTATAAATTTTCTTCGCCTATTTTGGGTTATTACCACCAAAAAGTGGCTTGGGACTTGCCCGGTGGCATTTGGGGTATTTCACGCAACCTAACCCAATACAAACCTGGCGACAGCATAACTGAGGTGTTTTCTTATACCTTGCCCGCCCTGATGAAGAAGGTGAACATAACCACTTCACCCTACTTGCCTGTGGGAGAAGTAATCGGACAAGGCAAGCCTGCAGACTTGGGTGCGATAGGATTTGTGGCGGAACATGCACAGGGTTCTGTGATTTTAAATGCACAAAGCAAAGCCTTGTGGGATGCTACAACCCAAGTACAAGAGCCCCAATCTGCGCAGTATTGGAACCTGTATCCAAACCCTGCAAATGATAGGGTGTATATTTCTAATTTGAAAGGTGGAGAAAGGATTGAGCTGGTTCAAGTGGATGGCAGGCAGGTTTTTGAAAAGCAACTTTCAGCATCAGAAACTGTTGCAACTATTTCTGTGGTTGACGCAAACTTTGCTTCTGGAACCTATTATTTGCGAGTTTCGGAAAGCGGGAAATTAACAGAAACAAAAATAGTATTAATCTAGCGCTAACCTTTTGACTTTTCTGCGAATCTAAAAGCGATAGGTCAGTTGAATGGTTGGCCTCGTAATGGGTTGGAAATGCCAATCAGAGGTTTTTATGGTGTAAGAATATTTTACGTCCGTATCAGGCCAGACTAAGCCCCAAGCAAATCTATCATACCCTTCTACCTTAAGAGTTTGCTTAGAATAGGCAAGTGAAGTGCTAAAATAGAATAGTAAATTGAATTTGGTGCCTACGGGTAAATGAAACCCCCAATGAAACTGAAGGCTTCCCATACGGTTGCGAATAAGGGAGTCTTGTTGGAAAATCATTGAAATGGATGCTGTAGTATCTGAATTTTCAATCCAAGAGTTATAGGCACCTATTGAAGCAGTTTTCTTTAAAATAGAGGAGGTGAAATATCCCAAACCAATTCCAGTAGCGATTTGATTTTTATTGTATAAAAAACAATTAAACTGAATGTTTACACCTGGCCTTCTTTTTTCTCCTTGAAATAAGTTTAGGGTTAAAGTATCCGCAAATTTAAAATCGGCAGTATCCACAACATAAGGGCGAATGGTATTTTTCCAGAGTTGTAAGG
>JBEIRK010000082.1:0-12109 GCA_040376005.1 Flavobacteriales bacterium | reverse complement strand
GCTCAGGGTGTGAACCACCGCATCTTTTTCAAGCAGTGCTTTCAGGGGTTCCATGGAAGTTTCGCTTCCAAGGGCGCCATGCAAGAGGAGCAGATGGGGTTTCATATTTTTTAGGATCTCCAGGCTGCGGGATTGGCGGCAAATTTTTTCACCTCTTCCAGTTTATCGGCTTCCAAGTAACCGTATTCTACGGCTACATCTGTAAGCGTGTGGAAATCGCTAATGGTGTGGAACGGTATATTTTCATCGGCAAAGCGCTGGGCAGCGTCGGGGAATCCATAAGTAAACAGGGCCAGCAAACCTACCACTTCACCGCCAGCTTCGCGCACCGCTTGGGCCGCTTGAAGGCTGCTTTTCCCAGTAGAAATGAGGTCTTCTATCAACAATACCTTGGCTCCTGGCTCCATGCGGCCCTCGATTTGGTTTTTCATACCGTGTTTCTTGGGCTCAGGGCGCACGTAGCAGTAGGGCATGGTTAATACATCAGCTACCAAAACCCCATGTGCGATGCCTGCGGTGGCAATACCTGCAATCAGATCGGCATGCGCAAAATGGCTTTGGGTCATGTCTGCCAGGGCGTCCCGAACAAAAGTTCGAACTTCTGGGAAAGAGAGCACCATGCGATTGTCGCAGTATATGGGGGATTGAATTCCTGAGGTCCAGGTAAAAGGACTATCAGGGTTTAACTTTACTGCGTTTATTTCCAGTAAAAATTTCGCTAAATTTGCTGCTTTATTGATAGACATGGGGGCGCAAAGCTATAAAATTTACTTCAATGAAGGGGCCCTGGTAATTGCAGAATCGCCATCGGAGCTGCGTGGACTTTCAAATTTGTATTACATTGGCGACGATGAGATGCATAAGAGTTTCAAGATACTCACCACTGCTGAGAGCAATGGCAAGGTGTTAAATTTTGGACTCATCAGTCCGGATCCCGAAGCGACTTTCAAGGAGTTTGTCGAAAATTACACCGTTATTCAAGCGGCGGGTGGCTTGGTGTTCAGCAAAGAAGGCCAGTTGCTTACCATCAAGCGCAACGGAGTGTGGGATATGCCTAAAGGCAAAATCGAAAAGCATGAAGACCAGCGTGCAGCAGCCTTGCGCGAGGTGATGGAAGAAACGGGAATCAACATGATAAATATTTCAGAAAAAGTAGGAGAAACCTACCATGCCTATTTTGAAGATGATGCCACCATGTTAAAAGTTACCCATTGGTATTTTATGAATGCCAGTGCCAGCAGTAAGCTTAAGCCTCAGCAGGAAGAGGGAATTTCTGAGGTAAAATGGGCCGATAAAGATTGGTTCCGCGGTGAGGAATTCACCACCTACCAAAGCATTCGCGATATCGTAAAAAAAGCCTTGGACAGGAATGTGGCTGCGGCGGAGTAAAAGAAAAACCTCTTAAAAATTCCGATTCGCTTTTGCAATATCCACCTCTGCAGGGACAAAGGCGTGATAACGTCCGCCGTAGATGATTAAATCCCGCACAATGGTGCTGGATATATAGCTCAGTTCAGGCGAACTGATAATGAAAATTGTTTCAATTTCTGGTGCCAATTCCTTGTTTACTTGCGCAATGTGCGCTTCATAGTCAAAGTCACTACCATTGCGCAACCCGCGCACAATGTATTGCGCCCCTACGGTGCGACAGTAGTTTACCGTTAAATCAGTATAATCCTGCACGCTTACCCTTGGCTCGTCTTTAAATATCGCTTTTACCCAACCTACCCGGTCTTCCAAGGAAAACAAGGTCTGCTTTTTGGTGTTTACCCCTATGGAAACAATCACCCGGTCAAACAGGTCGAGACTGCGTTTTATAATGTCTACATGCCCCAAGGTAATGGGGTCGAAGGTGCCGGCAAATATGGCAATTTTTTCCATGGTTATCAGGGCTTTGGTGCAGCGAATATAGCAATTGCTGAGCTACCATGCTTTCTTAACTCTGCAGGGGCAAGCTGAAACTGCGTTCCAGGGCGGTGTTCCACGATAAGAATGCCGTCTTCGGCCAACAGAGGGAGCAACACATTGGGCAATTGAGAAAAATTGGGCATGTCGTAGGGCGGGTCGGCAAATACGATATCGAATGGAGCTGCATTGTCTTTGACCCAGGCATATACATCCCGCTTGTGCAGCTGCCATTGGTTTAGGTCTTTCTCCTTTTTAAATTTTTGCAAACTGGAAATATTGCGCATGTCGCGGTCTACCGAAACCACCTCTTCCGCGCCGCGGCTCAGAAATTCCAATGAGACAATTCCGCTGCCACAGAACAAATCGAGTACACGCATGCCTTCTATACCCGAAGTATGGCTTAGTTTATTAAATAAGGCTTCCCGCATCATGTCGGTTGTGGGCCGTACATGACTGGGCAATTTGCCACTGAGATTGAGTCCTTTTAATTCGCCTCCTGTAATACGCATGTGTGCAGTTGGCAAAGCAAGAAACTCTCTGCGGGATAGGGTGGATATTCACCAGCGGGGTAAGGAAGCTCCAATTGCACTGCAGCAGCATGCACACCAAATCTCTCCAAGGCTTGTACCAAGGTTTTGGTGTCGTTGCCTAGGAGTTTCACTTGCAATTGTTTTAAATCGGCACCCGATTTTTTGGCCGCAGCAAGACAGAAATACATAATTTCACTCTCGCCTTGCACAGGGTAACTGTTGGCAAGTTCGCACTGCCCACCGCGAAAAACAAAGATGATACAACGGTCTTGTTGGCAGTAACAATAGACCACATCGCCCTGTTTTGAGGCTTCCTGGGCCAGCAAATACACAGGCACTGCAGCATGATAGCTGTTTTCAGCATGGCTGCCATAACACAATACTGCGCCTTCTACTGGAAATCTCCTGATGGCGCCTTCCCAACCCGGTATTCCAGTCTCCTTAAATGCATCAGGAATCAGTGTAAAGGGCAGTTCAGCGTCTAGGCAAATGCTTTTCTCGGGCGCTTCAGGCGCTTGCTCCGATTCGGTAATGGTATGATTGATGAGTGTGTTTTGGTCAAAGACCATCAACTGGGTTATGCCATGCAGGTTTGCATAGAAGGTAGTGCTAGCCTCATTCGGACTTTGAATACGATACTCCCAGAGGCGTTTTTCCATCGTCGCAAAGTTCAGTATTAATTGTCAATTGCCCAAGAATATGAATTTGCCGCGAGTATGGTACTTTTGCAAGATGCGTGTTTTATTACTACTATGTGCTGCTGCTGTTTTTACAAGCGCATCTGCACAGTTGGAAAACCCACAAACTCAGGGCTGGGAGCTAGGGAATACCTACAGAAGCCCTGCCAACCCGCTGTATTGGAAGAATAAAAAGCCATTTGAAGGCTATTGGCAACAGGACGTATACTACCGCATTTCCGCGTATTTGGATGATTCGGCAGAGGTAATTCAGGGTACTGAAGTGCTGATGTATTATAACAACTCCCCTAATGTATTGACCGAGGCCTATTTTCATTTGTACCAAAATGCAGTGCAGCCCGGCAGCTTGGTGGATGAACTGTATAATGAAAATAAAACACCACACACCTTTGGAAAATACGAAGCTCAGAAACTGGGCACTGAAATCACCTATGCCACTGTCAATGGGGCGAAAACGCAATTCCAGATTACCAATACGGTAATGGAAGTAGCCTTGCCAGCACCCTTGATGCCCGGGGATAGTGTGCAATTTGAATTGCATTTTAAAACCTATTTCGACCGTGGAAGCATTCGCCGTCGCATGAAAGTATATGACCACGACGGCTTTAAGCATTTTAACGGAGTGCATTGGTATCCGCGCATTTGTGTGTATGACCGCAAGTTTGCTTGGGAAACCTCACAGCACATGGAGCATGAGTTTTACGGCGATTATGGTGCATATGACGTAGAATTGAATTTGCCTTCGGAATATGTAAATGAGGCAACAGGCTCTCTGTTGAATTCAGATGAAGTATATGCAAACGGACTGCGGGAGAAATTGGATATCTCCAATTTTAAAGAACGCAGACCCAATGATCAACCCACCTTGGTAGCGCCAAAAGGGGGGCGTAAAACCTGGCGTTACCATGCCAACAATGTGCATGATTTCGCATGGACCGCAGATCCTACCTATCGCATTGGTGAAGTCATTTGGAACGGGGTTCAGTGCATTGCCTTGGCTCAAGAACAGAATGCGCATGCATGGCAGCCCACCGCGGCTTTTGTAGCCAATGTGGTGGCAACCTACAGCCGGGATTTTGGCATGTATGAGTATCCCAAAATGGTGGCGGCTGATGCAGCGGATGGCATGGAATACCCTATGATTACGCTAGATGGAGGGGTATATCCTAGCCACAGAGGACTCATTGCGCATGAAGTGGGTCACAATTGGTTTTTCGGAATGATAGGCAGCAATGAAACCTACAGAGCCGCACTAGATGAGGGTTTTACCCAATTTTTAACTGCTTGGAGTATGAAGGAGCTCACCAATCAAAATCAAAGGCCCTCACCAGTAGAATACAGCACCAACTACTTCGGATACCTCCGCGATGCTATTGATGGCACAGACCCCACTCTAAATACGCATAGCGATGATTTTCACAATGCCATTGGTCACGGTGGTGGTTACGGACATGTGTATTACAAAACAGCCACGATGCTGTATAATTTAGAGTATGTGCTGGGAGATTCTGTTTTTCTGCGCGCCATGAAAGCGTATGTGCGTCAATGGAAAATGTGTCATCCGTATATTGAAGATTTTAGAAACAGCATAACCATGTCGGCAGGCACTGATTTAAACTGGTTCTTTGACCAATGGTTTGAGAGCAGCAAATACATAGATTATTCCGTACATAAAGTAAAAAAGCAAAAAGGGACCGACCGCTGGGATATAACCCTGAAACGCAAGGGGGATATGATTATGCCGCTGGATTTAATCATTACGCAACAAGATGGCAGCAAATTGCCCGTTACGGTGCCTGTTTCCTATTACTACAAGCCGGGTGCCATTGCGGATAAACCATGGATTGGTTGGGGAAATCTGCGCCAAGAGTATACCCTGAGCTTGAACCTGCCCTCGGGGATAAAGCAGGTGCAAATCGACAACAGTGGCCGCCTTGCCGACATTGATCTTCGCAACAATCTTTGGAAGCGTCAGCGCAGCTTGAAATTTGACCGTGAAAATGAATTGTCTAGGCAGCATTTGGGTGGCTATAAGTTGTATTGGAGACCTGATTTTTGGCTTACCCAAAACAGCGGCTATAGGGCAGGGGTAAAACTATCGGGAGATTATGCCAACCGCAAGCATATTTTTAACCTGTATGCTTGGTCCACGGGAGGAGTAGAACGGGTTGAAAAAGGACCTTTAAACTACGCCTGGTGGTTTGATTATAAGCACCATGTGCGCAAAGCGGGTGTGATTGAGTTGGGAAGCCGTTTGATTTCCAACATTCACCTCCATCAAGCGGGTTGGCGCATGAATGCAGGTGAAGGAAGCCTCTATGCAGGTCTAAAGTACATGCAATCCATACCTGCTTTGGGACAATTTTTACCCCAACAGACGCAATTGATGCAGGCGAATGGATTTTTGCCTGAGCAGACTGTATGGTCTGAGGGGCGCAATATATCAGCCAATTTAGTGTACAATAGACCCTATCGTGGCTTCCACACTGCGGGCAATTGGGAACTGGCCTTCCGCACAACCACCCCGTGGAGTGATGTGCAATACGGTTTTGTTCGTTTTACTTGGAAAAATCAACTCCCCTTGGGCAAGTTCGACCTTTCCACAAGGGCAATTGTGCAGGCAGGCCAAGGCAGGAATCAAGCTGCTGAAAGTGCGCTGTATGCTTCTGGTGCCAATCCAGAGGAGTATCAGGAGAATAAGGTTGCCCGGGATTGGGGTACCTACCTCTTGCAGCAATCAGGAACCGGGGAGTACTTACACTTGGGTGGTGGCTTAAATTTGCGTGGCTTCAACCGCTATGGCTTGCCGCATAAGAGTGGCGATACCATTAAAACATTTTACCGCGGCAGTTCAGGTGCAGCGATTAACGCCGAACTGGATTACAGCCGTTTCTTTGCTAGAAAATCTTCGAACCGGATGTTGTCTCTAAAAGGCTATTTATTCGGTGACATCGGTATGCTTGGATACGCATCTGGAAAAGGTTCTGTGAATTCAGGGGTGTTGGCAGATGCGGGTGCTGGCTTTGTATTGAGCATTCGCAATTGGAATCTACTTGCCCCTAAGAAAATGCGCCCTTCTATGACAGCGCTTGCCCCATTGAATATCCGTTTCGACATGCCCTTCTTCGTAAGTGCTGTTCAACCGGGTGATGAATACTTGCAGTTCCGCTGGATGTTGGGTATTAATCGCGCCTTTTAATCTTCGATTTCATTCATTTAAAGGCGTATTTTAGGCATCATTCAGTCGCTTAATTACTCCCATATAGCAAAAGAAGCTCGGCCTCCGGATGCGGCCGAGCTTCTTTTTTATCATGCCTATCAAGTCTCGCATATAATCGATTCTCTCTATTCTTCGAATGCATGGCTATGACCTATATGGATGGCTAAATTGTGATGGATCCTAGGGTTGCCAAGGTTTTGGGTCTTAGAGATCATCTCCAACTTGCATTTCAATGTGTATAGGTGCCTTTTCTGCGTTGCTTTTTTGAGCTCTAGCCATTGAATACATCAAGCATAGCGGCACTGGAGTGCTGCGAAAAATGCTGTTGGTACGATGGGTTTGACAGAGATAAGCTCCCTGTGTATGCAGTCATTAGGGTAAAAAAAAGGCCCCGATGAACGGGACCTTTTTGATATGATTTGATAATCTTAGTATTCGTAAGTCAAATTAACCTCAACACGGCGGTTTCTAGCTTTGTTCGCTTTGGTATCATTTGGAGCAGCAGGCTTGGTTTCACCATAACCAGTACCCACGAGGCGTTCACGAGCAACACCTTTAGCTACTAGGTATTCAACCACTGCTTTTGCACGGCGGTCAGACAAATCCAAGTTTGCAGCATCGTCGCCATCAGAATCGGTGTGGCCATCGATGTTTACGTGTGCTTCTGGGAAGTTGTTCAAAATCTTCGCCAAGTTATCCAAATCATCGAAAGATTCAGATTTCAACACGTCTTTATTGGCTTCGAAGAAGATGTTTTTAGCAACAGTTTCAATTTGTTTTACAACGGCAGCAGCAACTTCAGGACAACCATTGTTTGCAACGGTACCTACTTTGTCAACGCATTTGTCTTTGTTGTCAAATACACCGTCATTATCGGTATCAGGGCAGCCTTCACCAGCTACTTGGCCAGCAACAGTTGGACATTTGTCTTTGCGGTCTTCAATGCCGTCACCATCGGTATCAGGGCAGCCTTTGAATTCTTTCAAACCAGCCACTTTCGGACATTCGTCATCTTTGTCTGGAACACCGTCGCCGTCAGAATCAGGGCAACCTTGGAACTCAGGCAAACCTGCAACTTTCGGACATTGGTCCAATTTATCTTGGATACCATCACCGTCAGAGTCAGGGCAACCGTTGAATTTACGCAAGCCCCAAACGTCCATACATTCGTCATCAGCGTCAAGGATTGAGTCTTTATCGCGGTCAGCAGGGCAACCCACACTGTCCACATAGTTGCGGTATTTCTCAGGAGTATTCTTACACAAGTCGTACTTGTCTGGAATACCGTCTTCGTCTTTGTCTTTAAGCTTGGTTGGTCCACCACCTTCACCAAACAAGAAGGTAATACCAACAGCGTGGTAGCCATATAGGTCATTGGTTCTCCAAAGTTTGTTTACCAATGGATCCAATGGGTTGGTTGTTGCTGGGCTATTTGCACCGTCCCAACGGTCATTCATGGTGTAGGTAGCAGTCCAAGACCAACGCAGACCAATAAGGTCAGACAGGTAGAAGCTGATACCAAGACCACCTTGCAATTGAGCACCTAAATCGGTAACGGTAGTGCTAATTTCGTTTAGCGCACCCCAACGCACGTTTGAGTGGGTGTAGTACCCACCGAAACCGCCGTAGATATAGGGCGCAATTTTTGCTTCTTCAGAAAGGATTACGCCGTTGTTGAAACGGAAACGTGCACCTACAGTTGCGTCAGCAGTATTTGCGCGGAAACTGGTGTATTTGGTTGGTTCTGGTCTCCAGTCAATCACCCTTGAGTACCCAACATCTCCAGCTGAGAAGTTGAAAACCCCATCCAAGAAAGGATTTAGGTTGTAACCGAAATTCAAACCTGCACCTTGATAGATGGGTGCACGTTGAAAGAACAGCGATGAGCCCTGGTCTCCGAGGTATTCTCGGATACCTACATTGGCTTCGATACACATCTTGCCGTTTTGGTTCTGTGACTGCACATTACCTATCCCGAACAAAATGACTAGGGATAATAATGCCTTCGCTAAGTAGTCTTTTATCATAGGTTTCTATTATTCTATTGGAGGTTCTGGCGAGCAAATATAGGAACTTCGACCCTAAAAAAAATTTTTTTACAAAAAATTGAAGAAACTTCGAACAATTCGGCTTCTAGAATCTAATTGTAAACCAATATAAGATTGCTGTTCTTTTGAATCTTATAGTTTGCCAATCGCCCTTTGGCTGGGCCTTTCACGGGGAAACCCGAAAATTGATAGCGGCTGTCACAGCAAGGAACAAATTTTCCATTTTCATACCCACCACACTTCATTTGAAGCATCTGAGTGTCTATATATATTGTAGAACAAGTATTCAAAGGAAGATGCGCACATGTACGTTCAAAAGCGTAATACACATCGTCGTAATCATGAATAATCACTACACCCTTTACGCCGCCTTCGAAGTATGAGAATCCGCCCACATTGCTTAAATGTTGGTTTGATGTTAAGTTTAGATCTATGGTGAGGCTCACTGGGCCGGTAGGAATAAGTTCTGTAGCGCTATTGCGCTTGCAACTGCCGCTGGCGAGCAACAATAGGAGAAGGCAGTATTTAACTTTCGTAATCATAGAAGCCTTTGCCCGTTTTGCGGCCAAAATGTCCCGCATCCACTTTTTGCTGCTGAATGCGGCTGGGTCTGAATTTCCCATCTTGGTGAAATTGAGCATATATGGAAGATGTTACCGAAAAATTGGTCTCAACCCCTATAAGATCCATCAATCTGTATGGACCAAGCTTAAATCCACTGGCTTCGCACAAGCGGTCAATTGCTGTGAAGTCTGCCACTTGTTCTTCTGCGCATTTCAATCCCTCCACATAGTAATGTCGTGCCACACGATTTACGATAAACCCTGGTGCATCTTTGGCATACACTGCGGTTTTGCCCAAGGAAACAGCCCAATCAAACGCTTGTTTGGCAATCGCTGTATCGGTAGCTACCCCACTGATGATTTCCACCAATTTCATGATTTGCGCGGGGTTAAAAAAGTGGATACCCACAAAACGCCCGGGGTGTGCGAGGCCACTGCCAATTTGAGTAATCGGTATTGAAGAGGTATTGCTGGCCAGAATGGTATGGACACTGTTTTGTTGTTCCAATTTGGCAAACAGTTCTTTTTTAACATCCAAGCGTTCCAGAACCGCTTCCAGTATCAAATCGCCAGTGAGTTGGCTAAAATCAGTCGTGTATTTTAGCAATTCAAGGGTTTGGTCGTGTTTTGCTTGGTCTATACGGCCTTTTTCCAATGACTTTCGCAATTCACTTTCAATGTACTTTTTGCCCTTGGCGATGGCCTCATCATGCAAATCGTAGAGTAGGGTTTCGTGTCCTGCTTGGGCGCTGCACAAGGCAATCCCCGAACCCATTACGCCGGCGCCGGCAATGATTACTTTCATGTTGTGCGAAGCTACTATTTTATTTTGATGCCAACCAAGAGCCAGGATTTTGTTTTTCCTGTCCTTTCCATACTTGAAACTGCAATACGGTTTTGCCATCGCCATCGGTCCATACCTTACCCAGGCTTGTTTTGGCGCTAACCGCCTGACCTTTAGTCACATACACATCACTCAAACGGCTGTACACTGTATAATACTCTCCGTGGTTGATAAGCACCGCTTTTTCTTGCCCTGGTATATTGATGATGGCTGAAACAGTACCTCTGAACACAGCCCTTGCAGTGCCCCCTTCAGCGGTAGTAATATCTACACCGTTATTGACCAGTGTAATCCCTGCCAAATCTGGGTGTGCATGGGCTCCGAAGGTTTGGGATACATACCCTTTATCTACAGGCCAAGGTAGCGCGCCTTTATTCGATGCGAAGTTGTTGCTTAATTCCTTGGCTTCAGGTGTAGAGGTCAAGGCGGAGCTTGATGATTTGGTACTTCCCTCTTTTTTCCCCGAGGATGCCGTTTTCCCACCCGATTTTTTAGCCTCTTTCTCCGCTTTTTTGCGCGCTGCTTCAATTTCTTGAGCAATCATGCGGCTAATGGCAGAATTCAATTTGGCGATATTGGCCTCATTGTCCCGGATTTTTTTGCGCAGCTGTTTTTCTTCTTGGTTGAGGGTCTTAACTACCTTAGACTTGTCTTGTTTGTCCTTTTCTAAAGCGTTTTTCTCGCGTTGTTCATCGGTGAGCAGTACATTTTTTTCTTGGCGTGTAGATTCCAATGCTACAAGTCCACTTTGCACACTATCCTTGCTATCTTCTATTCTTCCAATAAGAAATGAACGGTATTCGCTGAGTTTTTTGAGATACTTCAGCCTGCGCAGGGCTTGTCTAAAGCTTTCAGAGGCAAATACGAATGCCACTTCATTGGCATTTTTGCGGGTTTTGTAAGCCTTAACTATGGTTTTGCGCATGCGCATTTTTTCTTGTTCAAAGGCTTCTTGCAGTTCCTTTAAACGCTGATTGCGCTGGGCAATTTCTACATCGGTTTCCTGAATTTCATCTTTAAGACCAGTAATGACCTCAGTTTGCTCTTTGATGATGACATTCAGGGTGTTTAAATTGTGAAGTGCGGCAGATTTTTTGGCGCGGGTTTTCTCTAGAATGCGCCGGGTATAGGCGATATCCTCCTGCATTTTTTTGCGTTTTGCCTCTAACTGCTTTCTACTTTGACCTTGCACGGGAACAAAGCAGAGGGCGAGCATGAGTATGAGGATTTTACCGGCTATTTTCATGGTTTATCTTTCGTAATCTGGAGGCACTGTAAACGGGTACGAAGGTATAGGTGCATCGCTTGCAGTTGTGAACTCAATATCGAGGCGTACACTTTTTGCTTCACTGCTCGCTAGCGCCATCATCATAGAAGGTACATTGAAACTCCCTGCAGTTTTTTGTCCGCTGTAGGCCACCATGAGTTGGCGCATGCTTCCTTTTTGGGTCAAAAAGCTGCTATCTGCTGCGCTGAAATCGCGGGCAGTAAGGATGTTGCTCAATGGATTTTCCACAGCAAACCAATTGTGGCCGCTGCCATTGCGTCGATAGGTTAGAGAGTCAAACACAGGATTGGCGAGTATGAGGTTTTGCAATTCGCGCAAGCCAAGGTTTACCCCAAACATGCTGCCGAGTTCTTCAATACCATATGCCATATACCGCTTCTCATACAGATCCAAGATCTTCACACTATCGCGGGTGATAATGCCTTTTGCAACCTGAATACCTAATGCAGCGCTTGCCGAGAACCACAGTATGCTATCGCGCTTCATTCTTAGGGATATGGTACCTGAAAGGCTTTGTTCTTCGGAGGTATAATCTACCGCGAGACGCCCGCTAAAGTATTGCCAATCCTTGCGAAGCAAAGAATCTAGGCCTGACGATTGAGTGCTGAGTTGCGCTGTATCAATGATTACAGGTGCCTGTACCACTTGATGTTTGCGGCTTTTACATGCGGCAAAGCTGCCGACCACGAGGAGAAGGGCGGGAATATGTTTGAGGGAAATCAATTTGAATTGAGTTTTTGGATGAGGGTGGCTGAATTATAACCTAGGGCTACTGCGCGGGTGAAGGCAGTTTGGGCCTCTGTTTTATTGCCCGCGGCTAGGTGGGCATCTCCTAGGAGTTCCAGGGTACTGCCTTTTTCGTCTAGTTGTAATGCGTTTTTCAAAGCTTGGACCGCACCCAATGCATCTCCGCTTTGCAGGCATACATAGCCCAAGGTGCAGAGAAAATCAGGTTGATTCGGTATGTTTTCCAAGGCTTTCTTGATATACACAAGGGCAGTTTCTAGATT
>JBEIRK010000178.1:0-4115 GCA_040376005.1 Flavobacteriales bacterium | reverse complement strand
TTCGCACCAGCAATACCTGTCCGCCTGCAATGAACAATAAGCCCAATACAATCCAGACAATGCCTTCACGAAATTTAATCTTCATATCAATAGTACGTTCCCGGAATTAAATAATGACTCACGTAGTCCTTTATCCCTTCTTCGAGGGTCATAAATGCTGCGCTGAAGCCCGCTTCTCGCAATTTGTGCATATTCGCACAGGTATAATACTGGTATTTCTCACGTATATCCGCAGGAATGTCTACGTATTCTATGCTATGTTCCTGCTTCATTGCATCAAAAGTAGCCTTGGCCAAATCTAGGAAACTGCGCGCAGTGCCGGTGCCTAGGTTATACAAATCCGAGTATTTGCGGTGTTCCATAAAATGCAACAGCACCTTTACCACATCTTTCACGTAAATAAAATCGCGCAACTGCATCCCGTCTTGGTAGTCTGCCTTATGGCTTTTAAACAAGCGCACATTGCCTCCTTGCTGAATTTGGTTGTACGCATGGTATACCACACTGGCCATGCGCTGTTTGTGGTATTCATTGGGCCCAAACACATTAAAAAACTTAAAACCAGCCCAAAACGGTGGTGTAATGGCTTGTTCTTGAACCCAAATATCAAAATGATGCTTGCTCCAGCCGTACGGATTTAAGGGTTGTAGGCGCGCAAGTCCTTGAACAGTATCATCAAAACCAAAGGCACCATCGCCATAGGTAGCAGCAGAACTGGCGTAAATAAAGGGGATGGAATGTTTCACACACAAGGCCCATAGGGTTTTGGAATAATCCAAGTTTAGTGCATTCAACACTGCATCATCAAATTCTGCGGTGTCGGTTCTCGCGCCGATATGCAGTATGATTTGCACCGATGCGCCATGGGTATTTAACCATGCAGGAAACGCATCTCTATGAATTTTTTCCCGCAGTTTTTTCCCCTGCAGATTGCCCTCTTTTTCGCGCACGTCAAAGGCGTCAACAGCCACCAGGTCTCCATAGCCTTGCTCCTCTAGCAGGGCCAGCATGGCTGAGCCAATAAATCCTGCGGCACCCGTAACTACAATCATCAGGTTTCAAATTTACCCATTTTATGCGGAAGACTTTGTAAAAAAGCAATTTGAAATACAATCCAGAAATGACCTTGCAGAATTTGAGTAACTTGCGGCCCTATGCTAAGCGGTAAAAACAGACTCACCCTGTTTATTTTGATAGCCATGGTGCTTGGAATTGCACTGGGTCAATGGGTACATGTAACAGCAGACGAATCGACAACAAAGAGTTTTGTAACCAATATAAAACTCTTAACCACCATTTTCTTGCGCTTGGTGCAGATGATTATTGCGCCGCTGGTGTTCTTTACCCTTGTTGCCGGCATAGCCAAAATGGGTGATCTCAAAGCCCTAGGACGCGTAGGGGGAAAAAGCATGCTCTGGTTTGTCAGTGCTTCTCTGGTATCTCTCTTGCTGGGCTTGCTTTTGGTAAACATATTCGAGCCTGGTGTAGGCGTAAACATTGATACAAAAGACACCGATGGAATGAAAGAAATCCTCGGGAAAACTGAAGGTTTTTCCCTCAAGAATTTTATTGAGCATTTGTTCCCAAAAAGTATTGTGGAAGCCATGGCCACCAATGAGATCCTGCAAATTGTAGTCTTTAGTATTTTCTTCGGTATTGCCCTCACCGCATTTGGCGAAAAAGGAACTCCAATTGTGAAGTTTTTTGACCTAATGGGCCATATCATGCTGAAAATAGTAGGCTATGTAATGTGGTTTGCACCTCTAGGCGTATTTGGTGGCGTTGCAGCTGTATTCGCAAAACAAGGCAGCTCCATACTCTTGGTGTATGGAAAATACATGGGTTCATTTTACATAGGCTTGGCTTTGTTGTGGATTCTCATGCTGGCTGTGGGTTATCTGATATTAAAGAAACGATTGGTAACCCTTTTGCGCAGAATTGAAAACCCGCTGCTCATAGCATTTAGCACCACCAGCAGCGAAGCTGTATTTCCAAAACTCACCGAAGAGCTCGAACGCTTTGGCTGTAAAGACAGAATCGTCTCTTTTGTATTGCCCTTGGGCTATTCATTCAATCTCGATGGCAGCATGATGTACATGACCTTTGCCAGCATATTCTTGGCACAGTTTTACAACATTCCCCTAGACTTGGGCACCCAGCTCACCATGCTCCTTGTGCTCATGCTTACCTCAAAGGGAATTGCAGGTGTTCCGCGTGCCAGCTTGGTCGTGGTTACAGCGACCTGCGCCATGTTTGATATTCCTGCCGAAGGCATTGCACTCATTTTGCCGATCGACCACTTTTGCGACATGGGCAGAAGCATGACCAACGTGCTTGGAAATGCCTTGGCAACTTCCGCAGTAAGCAAGTGGGAAGGCGAGTTAGAGCACAGTTGATGTAGAATAAACCAAAATTTCCCTATGAATCTGCCTGAAAACCTACATGAAATCACGGATGTGAATTCCACCCCAGAAATGCTATTGCAGACCAAATTGCAAATAGAAAAAGACCTGGGGCTGTCGGGTTTCGCTTATTCGTGGCAAGACACGCCCAAGGACTTAACCACCTTGGTTCCAGAATTGTCAGACAAATTGGAACAACTGCGAAATTCAGGTTCTTCAGACATTATGAAGATTGTATATCGCGTGGACCTAACGGAAAAACAGTATAAAAAAGTGTCGAATATGCCGGGTGAATGGCACGAAAACATGGCCAAAGCTATTGTGCTGCGGGAGTTTCAGAAGATTGTAATTCGCAGTAAATTCAAATAAACCCATTCGACATCCACATAGAAATTGTAGAATTCTACTGTAAACATTGGATTATTCTTCCGAAACAGCGAAATTTGCAGTTAATATGGAATTGAAAGATGTGGTATCGGTATCCGGAATGCCCGGACTTCACAAAATAATAGGTCGTAACAAAAATGGCCTTATTGTAGAATCAATTGGAGACAATAAAAAGTTCGCTACCAACATTCGCCAGCGTGTGAGCATACTTTCAGACATTGCTATTTTTACTGAAGATGGTGAAGCCCGTTTGTGGGAAGTTATTAAGGCCATTAAAGCGCTAGATGACAGTGGAAAATCAATTCCTGATGGCAAATCTGACAATGACGTTGCGCGCCAGTTCATGCAAGAAGTATTGCCGTCTTACGATACCGAAAAAGTATATGTAAGCGACATGAAAAAACTCTACGCTTGGTACCACACCCTGAAGCCTGTATTGGATTTCAGCAAATTGGGCGAAGAGGAAAATACGGAAGAATCTGCGGACAAAGCGGGTGATGCACCTGTGAAAAAAGCAGAAAAAGCAGCGCCGAAGAAAGCAACAGCCAAGACCAGCGGTCCTAAGCCAATCGCAGGTGCCAAAACCAAGACTACAACGCCCCGAAAAATGGGTAGCTAAATGCTCTTATAGTCCGGTTCGCCGGACTTTTTTTTGCCCTTTTCACTGTCAAACAACAGCGCAAATACTTTTAGCTTTCTGTGTAAAAACGAAACCATAAACTTCGTAAAATGCCCCAAGTCGTGCCTAAATTTGTAGCATGTCTGAACGCCAATTTCTGCCGCAAAACCTGCAAATACGCAGCAAAGAAGATATCCTACCCTTTTACGACCAATTGCTAGAAGCCTCCATCGAGAGTGCTACCGGCTTCCAATCCTTCTTAAAGAACGTAAGCGAATTAGACAGCGCCGTGAGTGAAAACCTAGCATGGCGCTACATCCGCATGACCTGCGATACCCAAAACAAAGAACACGAAACCGATTACCTCACCTTCGTGCAAGAAATACAGCCGCATATCGCACCGTATGAAGACAAGTTGAATCAAAAAATCGTAAGTAGTCCTTACATAGCTGCGCTAGAATCAGACCCAGCCTATCACATTTATTTCAGATCGCTAAAAGGCGCCGTAGAACTCTTCCGTGAATCCAACATACCACTTCAAGCTGAAGTGCAGACCCTGGCGCAAGAATACAGCGCGATACAAGGCGCCATGAGCATTGTGTATCAAGATAAAGAATATACCATGCAGCAAGCTGGAAATTTCCTTCAGCGCACAGACCGCGCAGAACGCGAAGCCGTTTGGAAACTCATGACGGAACGCAGAAACC
>JBEIRK010000194.1:0-3419 GCA_040376005.1 Flavobacteriales bacterium | reverse complement strand
CTCCCCGTACCTCCTAAAAACCGCTTCAAGCTCATTCGTATCATATACGTTAAGCTGCACTCTAATATCAATGCCATTTCGTTGAATGATCTTCTGGGTCCAGTGTAAGGGCACCGCTTCTATATAACTGGCAGCCCAGCCTCGAAACCATCTGTAGATTAAAGAAGGCTCTTTATGCTGCGTGTAATCTCTATACACTCCGATACAATGGTCAAAATAATGCGCTAAATCAACCGCCTTTGCCAACTTTCCCCAGTCAAATTTTTGCACTTCTCCGGTGTCTTGATCCGCGTAGCAATCTACTTTGTAATTCACAATGCGATCCAAACTAAACAACTGTAGCGCTTGGGGTGTCTGTTTCTTTCCCAACTTTACCCCTACCAAATAATACCGATGGTCGCAGATCCGGATTTGTAATGGATACACCTCCTGCAATCTTGGCTTTTGATTCGCGCCTCTTTCCTCTGATACTTTAAAGTAATTGAATTCACAGGCCTCTTGCTTAGAAATGTGTTGCATTAGTTTGGAAATCATGGCTACAAATGCAGCACTATCATTCACGGATTTGGCGGTTACCACCGCAGCATTAAACTTTACATCACTGTGGGCCAACTTGTGCGTTGATATCAAATCCGTCAATACCATTTTCACAGCAGGCATTTCTTTATAGGGCTCTAACACACTAAAAACCATGGGAAGGGTCGCCCGTTCCGCATCCGTTAAATCCAAATAGCCCCACTTGGCACCTTCTGCTTTTATCCTGTATTGTTTCTTTTCAACTACAATATTAAACCGGATCCCATTCAATGCTCCCGTGCGCAACAATTGGATATCATTGCGCACCATTCTTTCCTTGATGTCTTTTCCGTTCTTTTGGGCAGATTCCCAAATATCTTGAAAGGTGGTACTTTTCGCTGTGCGGATGAATAATACCAAAGCTTCAAGCCTCGCCAACCTTTGCTTGTTCAGTTTAGACACAATTCGAATATATAAAAATTCACAGTCCTTTTCTAAACCAGTACCAAACATTTGAGGAAAGAATCGTGAGTTGCCCCTTTAAACTCAGGAACTTTTATACAGCACTCAATTGGCTGCACCATTTTCGGGGTATCATCGAGCATAATGACTTCACTGTATGTTGGATCTAAAACTCGAAGATCCTTAAGGTATTCGGGTGCGCCGGACTTGCCTTCCTTATAAGTACAATGCTTTCGGGTGCGCACAAATTCAAAGGGATACTCTTTCAGAACTGTTGATCGAATAATCCAACGCACATAGTCAGCTTTCGATGCAGACCAAATTGCCAATGCATAGTTTTTACAACTTCTTTCCAAAAAATCTTTTAAAAAGGGGCGTTCATAGAGGTAATAATACCCTCTCTGTGATACTGCATCTAGGCCGACTAGGGGACTATAGGTAGTATGAATGAGTGTTTCATCCAAATCCAAAATCAACAATTTCATCGCTTTTCTTCCAACATTAACAATCCCTGCACCAGCATTACCATTGCTAAAGTATCAAGCTCACAATATCCCAGCAGCGCTTCCTTCAACGCGAGCCTTTCTGCCTCTGAAATATCCGTCCATTGCAATTTGTTATATGCAGTCATGGCAGAAGAACCATCTGCTACCTCACCTAGATCATCAAATATTTCTATTTCCTGAATACCGTCAAAGCGGGTTATAGGCAGCAAGGTCTTATACGGGTCAAAGTGGGTATCAGCCTTAATCCATGTGTGCGCTTGAAAATTGCGGCTATTGTATTCTCGGCCTTTGCCATATAAATTCTCATTTGAGTATTTTTCAATCAATGCTGGGCAATCGTGAATTATCGCCGGCAGAATTTTCTTAATTGAGTTACTCCCCCCAGCCACAGTGCTGTAGTAAAAATTTCGAACCATTTCAGCCAGATCTAACATGTTCCTATGGCCGCGTCGCTTTTTTTTGTCGATTTTCTCCTCGGTGATGCTATCGATAAATTCAAGTAAATCGTCTTTATCTGCAGGGTTGATTGCCGCAATATCTCTTTTAATCTTATTTAAAACGGAATTTTCATGTGTAGCATATCTGAATATCGTTCCCTCGTTAGATTCTAACGATTGCTTTAATGCGCGGATAAAATCCAAATTGGGATACTTACCCTGTTCCCAGGAGATAAAGTCATTGAAATGCTCAACCCGACCATCGGCATGCATAATATGATGCGAGAACTGGAACGCCACAGTTTCGTAGGGCGCCAATCCTTTAAAATAAGGAAGTGCGGTTATGCTGGTTTCAAAATCTATCATATTCATTGGATACTTCCATTTCGAATGCGCTTCTTGAAATTCAGTTTTGTAAAACACATATGCATCTTTCTTGCCGCGCGCTGCAAGAATTTGGTGCTCACGTCTTTCAAAAGGTGACATACCAAGATATTCTGTTTTACTGGGGTTACTTGCTCTCAGCCCTTCCGGCGCTAGCATTGAAATAAATGGAACATTCTGATCCATAAGCTTGCTGCCAATATTGCTGCCACCGAAGCCCAACCATAATTGCGTAACATTGGGCTCTAAGTTCAGTTGCTCCTCGCTTATTTTACCTAAAATACCCCATTCATGGTTTGACCAACATTCAGAGAAACCACATTTTTTATCGCTATCACCACGTTTAAAATTACACTTTTTGCATTGATTGGACGGTTTACACCAGTGGCGAATTTGCTTTTCATACAATTCAGCAGACCAGCAAATAAAAGCTTCCAAGCCTCTATGTTCCATGGGAACCAATTTATTGGGAACCGGAATTGAAAAAAGCTTGTCTACCTCTTCACGCATGGGAATCTCACGCAGCAATCCAAAATCACCAAAGTCGTTCGCTGTCAAACCGGGTTGGGTTATGACTTGAATTCTACCTTCAGAATCTTTTGACACTTTAAACAATTGGTTTAATCCGTCTCGGGTCGAAACAGCGTCTTTATCTACCAATAGCAAATATGGCTTCACTTCAAAACCGGGCATTGCCTTCTCCAACACATACGTCTGGAATGCAACATCATAAAAATAGGGCACCCAATCTGACTTAATTCTGCCCTTTTTTGTCCAAAAGACCTCATTATTGTCTATGGATTTTGACTTAACCTCTATAAGTTTTAGGGTATTGCCTGTTTTTACAACCAAGTCTGCCCGGATAAATAAATTTTCAAATTGAAATGCGCCTTCCGCAATTACCACATCATCCGCACTATTGAGACGTTCTTGGGTGAGACGCAGGGCCTCACTTGGATTTAATGTTTCAATTGTTATGGCTTGACCTATAGGGTCAGCACAATATTTGTACTTGGCAAATTCACCAATCTGGTAGCCCCCTTTTGCAAGCTGCTGCATGAAGGGGTCATCCTCACCAAGATCTGAATATGCTTCATTTCTCGTATAGAATAAT
>JBEIRK010000009.1:0-34847 GCA_040376005.1 Flavobacteriales bacterium | reverse complement strand
GGATTGAACATGTAGCCCTTATCGAGCTTGGTGCTGCTCACTTTTGCATGGTTTCTGTCAAAGCGATACTCCACAATCTGGAAACGGTTCGTGCTGTTTACTGTTGGCTTACCGCCATTCAACAAGATATAGTCACGCAAATCCATGGTATCCCAGTTCAAACACACTGAGTTTGGTGGGCTCACCTTCACCGTAGGTTCTGGAACAATGTGCACCCAAGTGGTATCTACCGCAAAGCAGCCAGTTACCTGATCGGTTACGCTAAACTTCATGCGGTAATCGCCTGAGTAGAAATCTTCGGTTACCGTACCAAAGCTCAATACCCAATTTGTTCCATTTCCGCTGATATCTGAAAGAACTTTACCGGGCGGATCAACGGGTGCTGATAACACTTCCCATTTTTGTATCGTACCAAACTTGGTTCTTGGTCGGATTACACTCGAATCCATAGACGCAGAGCCCTTGTCTTGGCAATAGGTCTTCTCTGTCAACTGGATTACGGGGTTCCCGTTAATACGCTGCTTGGTAGTGGCAGTATTCACGCAACCATTGGTATCTTTAAACCACAGGGTTAGGTTATCTTCCAGGAATTTACCTCCTGCCAATGTGGTATTGTTATCAATTTTAGTAGTGCGGAATACATGTCTGTTGAACAACTGGCTATCCACCAATCCATTGCTGTTATTGCCTGACTTATAGCCATAACCGCTGGTTGAACCCCAAATTCTGATATTGCCATTTTGCCACAAGTTGCTCAATGGGAAGTCTACTGCTGGATTAAGTATAATGTCTCCGAAGTCATGACATCTGCTGTCTAGCGGATTCTTCTTCCAGGCCACACGAGGTAAAGTATTCACCTTTATGGTCATGGTATCTTTGTCCTCACAAGTGTGTCCACCTTGGGTGATTTTTGTATGGAGCTCGTAGCTAAAGAACCTCGCAGGATTGCCTGAACCATTGGTATTCTTTGGATTTACTGTATACACCTTATTGCTCCCTAAGGCCACCTTCTTATCATCCATGTCCGTCCATGTGTAGGTCGCACTCAAGCTCGCATTGCGGTGGTTGGCGGTAATATCGAAGCTGCTGTTGGTACAGATCACCTCATCCTTACCCGCTAGTGCTACCACAGTGTCATTTACAAATAGCCTTACCGTATCTTTCATTTGGCAACCCCAAATAGTGTCTGTCAAGGTGACAATGTAATTGCCAGCAATATTTTTGGTAATGGTGCGTGTAGTATCTCCTGTGTTCCATAGGTAGAACATGGTGTCGGCATGCAGCGCATCAAAAGTTGCTGTCTCATAGGTACAGATACGTTGGTCAGCCATCATAGGTTTGGTCGGCAATGGTTTTACAAACACCGTTGCGGTATCAAAGAAAATACAACCATCGCCATCGGTCACACGCACCTGAATAGTAGAGTCACGATCCACCTCATTGATGGTAATAGACTTCAAGGTGTCGCCAGAGATATGCGAGGTTGGGCGCATCCAGTAATATTTGAAAGGTGATTTTGCATACAACACGGTAGCCTCTAATGTCAATTTGGTTTTGAAACAGCTAAAAGTATCTACCGTAGCCAAGATTGCAGTGGGTGGGTTTGGAATATCCACGGTATCACGGTAAATCGTAGGACAGTTGTCACTATTATTTACGGTATGCACAATAATGTACTTACCACCTTTCTTGAAGGTCATGGTATCGGTACGCTTGCTCGAGAAGTAGAATTCATTATTGCCGTTTGAATCACGGAAGCTCCACTTATATTGAGCTACTCCTTTGAAACCAGCTGGAACCTTCGCCTCATAGGCAAACCTACCACACTTTAAAATCGTGTATTTACGAGTAGAATAGGCACGTGGGTTTACCTTTACCTTAAATCCACGCAGCGCCTGTGCTGGCTTGGG
This sequence comes from Flavobacteriales bacterium, assembly GCA_040376005.1. Lineage (GTDB taxonomy): Bacteria > Bacteroidota > Bacteroidia > NS11-12g > UBA955 > JAGXTF01. Next base: position 32,937 of record JBEIRK010000009.1, on the reverse strand, counting down.
ACAGTGCTCGTCCGTAACTTTAACGGTAAATGAATAAGCGACATCACTGGCTTGACCATTTTTGGTTTGCCAACAGAACTCTGCTGTCTTCTCTCTGTCTTTTGGATTCTTTACCGTGAATGTAGCTCCAGGAATACCTTGGTTCCAGGACATTTGAACCGTATCGGGAATGGTTTGGAAAGGAGTAAAGGTTTCATCCGTACCCTTGATATCAAAGCAAATCTTATCTCCCTCGCAGACCTTATTCACCGCCGGCCCTTCTATCTTAGGTGTTTTATTATACCCGCAATCATCTTTAACAATTACTTGAATATCCCGCCGGGTTTTCCCGACCCAGACCCACTTGTCATTTGAATCCTTTCGCCATTCTGTAATTTCCAGCACAAGAATTCCTACCTCATCGCATTTTGTGGGAGTAAATACAATATCACCCGTAGAGGTATCCATAAAAAATCCACGTGGAGGATCTGTCTTTAGGTTAGGAGCACAATCAACTTTGCTAGGGTTTGGAGGGCAATAGGGAGAGACAGGATATTTGAAAGACCAAGGTGAAGAATAGGTTACAGAGTTGCTAGGAACACCTCTTAAAGCAGGTGCCATGCGATAGCTCAGAGAATCATAATCTACGGTATCCAAGGCACCGTTGTTGAAGTAATACGCTTGGTTACAGCAGGCATAAGCCACGGGTACGTTGGTAAGAACGGGTGAAGTATTACAATTCTTTTTTGACTTTGGAATATTGCACACGTTGATTACACAGGTAGTCCAGAAATCCTGCCAAGTAGCACCAGTAGTAATTGCGGCATTACGGCAGCATTGGTTGTAGGCAATCGTAAGTTCGCAGCAATTTGAAGGGCCCACTTTACCTGCGAAAGGCGCTTTTGTAATATCAATGGTTGTTTCGTAGGTGTGTTCTTCTACTCCTTCACCGGTATACCCTGTATTTACAGGATTACACGGGCTATTTGCAGTTGAACACCTAGGGGTAATATCGCGAATACTTACACGTGTAGGACCGCTTAAACTGCCCGCACCGCAGGAGTTACCGCCATTGTTACCCGAATACCAAGAAAGCAAGCTCCAGCTTGGTGGCGCACTCGCACCGCGACAATCTCGGTAGAATTTAATAATAATTTTATACTTCCCACCGCCAAGACATTGGTAGCCCATATCGGCACCCATAACGTGGTCAGCGCGTGTTTTACCCGCTATTGAGAAGAGAAATAGTAGAGCCAGCAAAGGCAGCTTGTGGAGGATGTTACGCAACATGGCTTAATACAAATATAAAGAATAAAATTTTATTCTAAAACTTAGACAAAACAAATGACAGACATGTTGCCCACATGTCAAAATAATTACATCCCAAACAGGCGTTTTACAGCGAGCCAGCATTCCTTTTTTCGGTCTGCATCAGCCAGCACTGTATGCAAGGCATGACATCTTAATACTTCTGTTTCAGGCCATTGAGCCAATTGATAAAAAAGCACTTCTTTTTCGGAGCTTTGCCATTGGTCCATCCAAACAATGGTTTTCTCTGGCTTAAAATCGGCTATAATTTCCGTTAAGCGATTATCCATCATTACTTTAGAAGCATTTACTACTGCATAATCAGAAGCAATCACTTTTTCCTGATTCCAAACTAGAGAAGACATGATTTTTTCAAGTTTTTCGAAAAGTTTTTCTGGCAGTTGAGGCATATCGTAATACACGATGTTCAAAACGCGCCTATCCCCTCTCCCGTGATATTCAAACTTATGTTGTTCGCCTTCACGGGGAATAAAAACACCACCTGGAAAGAGTCCAGTTAAGGCCAGTGGATTATCCACAAACAGTTCGTTTTCGGTCATAAATCAGTGAATTAGGTTAAATTTGCCGCCAATGGCCCACGAAATTAAGATTATTGAAACGCAAAACAGCAGAATTGCAGAATTCGATCAGGAAAATATTGGATTTGGAAAGATCTTCTCTGATCATATGTTTGTTTGCGACTATGATGGGCAAAATTGGGTAAACCCCACGATTATGCCTTATGAGCCTATTTTGCTCTCACCAGCTACTTCTGCATTGCATTATGGGCAAGCCATTTTTGAAGGCATGAAAGCGTTTAATTACAATGGTGATGTAGCCTTATTTAGACCTCTAGAAAATTGGAATCGCCTGAATATCTCGGCAGAAAGAATGGTCATGCCTGATGTACCACAAGACTTATTTATGGAAGGCCTTACCAAACTGATTCATATCGACCGGGCTTGGGTTCCTGAATCTGTTGGTTCGAGCCTTTACATTCGTCCATTTATGTTTGGAACTGACGACCACGTAGGTGTGCGTCCTTCCCAGCATTACAAATTGATTATTTTCTGCTGCCCTGTTGGCCCATATTATTCAAATCCACTTAAAGTAAAAGTAGAAGAGCATTACAGCCGTTCTGCTCCGGGTGGAACAGGTTTTGCAAAGTGTGCAGGCAATTACGGTGGCTCTTTATATGCCACCAAAAAAGCCCAAGAAGAAGGGTTTGACCAAGTGCTTTGGACAGACCCTATAACCCACAAATTTGTGGAAGAAACAGGCACCACAAATATTTTTGCAGTTATAGGCGACAAGGTGGTTACTCCAGCTGCAGGTGAAACACTTTTGAATGGAATTACTCGGGACAGTGTGATACAAGTAATTGAAAAAATGGGAGTTGAACTGGAAGAAAGACTGCTGGCAGTGGAAGAGCTGAAAGAAGCCCACAGGTCAGGTCAGTTAAAGGAATTATTCATCACAGGAACCGCGGCCACACTCATTAATCTCGATGGATTTTCTCACAAGGGAGAGTATTTTGATGTAATGAAAACTGGGAATACCGACTTATCAAAGCAAATCAAATCCACCTTAGATGGGATTCGTTATGGTGAAGTTCCCGATACTTTCGGTTGGATACAGATTGTAGACCACATGGTGCTGCGTGCTCATTGAACAAGAAGTAACGCAGTTCCGCCATTTGTGCATTTCACAATGTATATACCCGGAAATTCTGGTGCAGCACATTGATTAACACCCTTTTCATTTTGTGTCAGTAGCACACCGGTCATGCTATAAATGCCAAATGCATCAAGCGGAGACAGTCCATCAACATTTACTATAGCACTCGCCTGCACCGGATTGGGATAGAATTCTACTTTCGTTGATACGATACGTTTTGCAAACCCCAAACTAAAATCGGTGCCTTGATAGTAATTCGACACTTTTTCTAAGTACTGCGAAAACGCAGCACTGTCAGGAGCATTAGGAATTATTGTTACATGACCATCAACCACATGACATGCACCAGCCTGTAAGGTTAGGGTTCCAACAGAGATTAAGGCTGTTTGTCTGCCTGCATTTCCAGCAGGCTCATCCCAATCTGCGAATCCCACACTGGGGTCTGAACCGTTAGAATACACAAAAGAAGCGACGGGTGACCCATCAAGGCCGCTGTTCCCAAAAGATAAGGGAGCAGCCGTTTTCCAATATCCCTTTGAGAGCAAGAAATAATCGCCCTTGTATACGGGCTTTCCATGTGGTGCATCGGTGGTATTTAAGAAATAAATAGAATGCATTGCAGGCTCAGAAAGCCAGCCTACAGCCACACCCGGCCAACTTGTGCCATAGACATTATCACTGCCCGGGCCGTTGAAGCCCAAAATCGCATTGTGTTTCACATCTGTGGCCATAAAGTCATCCGAGGCATCACCAATTCCAAAATCAGCTACCGCAGATACACTTACTTTCTGAATGGCTTGACTGCCTCTATTGCACAAGGTTGTTCTATACAATAAGGTTCCTGGAAAGCTGTCCTCTTTTTCGGGTGTAAACCACATCACCGAAAGCTCCAAACCTTGAGAATTTTGGCCAGTAAACTGTCTAGAAAGTGAATCTGAGCTCAGGGTCAACCATTGCCTATTTCCAGGCACAAAGGGATAATCGCCCAATTCAGGATTGTATTCACCATTGGCATTCACATCCGAGAAGGGTGCCAATAAACTTGGAAATCCTGGGTTCTTGTAAGAAGCAGGCCAATTTTTTATCGCAGGGGGCATGATATACCCACTTTTTTTATAATCCTGCTTGTGCGTGTTGGCCATCGATGTGGTCATGTTATGAAAAGAAGTCCAATTTGCAGGATGCTGACGCAAGGCATTTGTAGGACCTTCTACCCAAGTGGATTGTTTGGTAAATGGATTACTCACTGCGGCTATCGTGTCGCCCGAGGCGGAAATTCCGGTTACCCAAAAATCCAATCGATTTAAGGCATAGTGTTTAGAGCCTGCAGGAAATTCCATGCCAGGCTTGTTTCCAAAGCCCAATCCTCCATTGTCCCTGAGTTCAACAGTGTTTAATTTCAACGCAATCAATTGCGATGAATCTTGGGCTACAACATTCGAAAAAGTGATGAATAATGCAAAGAAAGTGAGGAACCTTCCCATGCTGCAAATTACGGCTTAATCAGTATACCAAATCCAAGTCCGTAATTTATTCGGCTCATGGAAGGTACACCTTGTATGCGCTGCAAATTCAAAGAAGGTTCTGCAATTAGCGCCATACGTGGACTAAGCGTATAATACAATCCAGCTCCGAACCTTGAATCCAGCACAAAACTATGCGCATTGCGTTGCAAGGCAGCGTGTGATTCGCGGTTGAAAGCCACACCCGAAGATTGGGTAAGCAAGCCAGGAGCAAGGGTTGCACTCACTCTGAACAACATGCGTCCTTCGCCAAAATTCATGCGCAGTGCCAAAGGCAAAGACAATTTAGAAGCGGTATACTGTATGTCGCCTGTTTGGCTTGTTTTCACTGCATTTACTGCAGTATCATACACCGTCACATACTTTGGTGGCATACCAGGTTGGTACACCGTTACTACGCGTGATGTGATGGTAACCTCTTGTTTTACTTCAGTTTGGCGCCAAACACCGGTTCCGGCAGTTTGTCCATAGCCAATACCCGCACCCAATTGTACGCCGTATGCCAAATTCCAAAGGGCTACAGCAGAATACTGAGCAGACCTGTGGTTTCCACGAATTGTGAAATCTTTGTCGGATTGGAACTTATAATAATTCTGTGTTCCGGTATACAGCATCAATTCCGCATAATCAGGAATGAACGGACTTGGGGTAAAAGGATCTTTGTGAAGGGTGGCTGGATTGATATGTATAGCCCCGTTCATATTCAATTTGGCAGGGTGCATGCGCAAGCCAAATCCAAATAAGCCAGAAGGCAACCAAGTTGGAGCATTTTCTACAGGAGCCACTTTTATTTTCTCAGCGGTAGCATTTGACTCAGAAGCTGCGTTTTGATATCTAATTGATTCAGGCTTTTGGGCAGCGGCTGTTTTTGAATTTCTTCTTGGATTTGAAGATTTCTCAGCTGCATTCGTTTGTGGAGCAACATTCGGCGTTGCTACATTTTGAGTATTACTCTCAATGTCAGAAGGAATACTAGCCCCTTGTTTGTTTGTGGGATTCTGTTTCGCCACGATGGGAGGATTCGCAGACTTGGTTAAACGAGAAAAGCCATTTCCAAACCAGAAAAAGCCCGTAAGGGTAACTGCACTCATGGTAGCCACCACAAGAATGGCAGGTTTCCACCAAATAGGTGCTCCTTTTTTGCGGCGCATGGCCATCACTTTCTCGAAACTCACATTCCCTCCCAGAGGAGTTTCGACGTCATACAGTTTTTCTTTGAAGTTGTTTTCCAAGCTCATAAACGCACTTTCTCCAATTTTTCTATCATTTCTTGCAGGGCTTTTCTTGATTTTGCCAATTGAGACCTACTTGTTCCTTCATCTATTCCCATGACTTCGCCAATTTCTTTGTGCGAGTAACCTTCTATAGCATAGAGGTTAAACACGGTGCGATAGCCTACAGGCAATTTATCCAACAACGCCAATAATTCTTTGGCATTTAAATTATCAAAGCCTAAGTCCACAAAGGGAACCTCATACGATTCATTATCGATGGAATCCATCATTCTTGCGGCCCTAATTTTATTGATGCTCATATTCACCACAACACGCCTCATCCACGTTTCCAGACTACTCTGAAAGCGAAACGCAGGCATTTTATCGTATATTTTTACAAATGATTCCATCAATACATCTTCAGCATCTTCGCGGGATTTACAATACCGAATACTTACAGAAAGCAACTTTGGGGCATATTTGTCCCACAGGAATCTCTGGCATTTGCGATCTTCCTTGATACAGCCCTCTACCAGTTCTCTTTCGGTCATTCAGTTTAATATAATACATCCGTTATCTGCCGGTTTGCTCTATTGACAAGCTCAGTTTTCAAAACGTTGCTTTCTACTAAAACTTTTTTAGAGATACCTGCAAACAGAATGCTCGTGCATTTGATTATGGCAAATTTACTTGATGGGGCTTAAATAAAATAGAAAGACCATGGAATGAATGCAGGATTCCTTGGATTCGGCTTTTCTCGGAAACGAAAGACGACAATGTAATTGAAGGACTTGATGCATATAGAAAACAGATTATGTTGAGAAAAACATGTTTAAAATCAGCAAGCACTTTGGATTTTCCACAATTACGGCAAAGGTTTTGCGTTGTGAATTGAGGATGTAATTGTTGATTTGCAGATAGTATGTTAAAGCGCCTTCTCATAAGTATTCTTTTTGTGTCCGCATTTCAAGTGCAAGCACAACAATGGAAAACAGGAGCCTATCACCATCCATGGAGTGATAGTGTACTGGAAACCATGAGTTTACGAGAACTTATTGGCCAAACCATGATGGTAGCTGCTTGGAGCAATAAAGACGAGCTGCATACTATTGAGATTGAGAATCTCATTGCCAAATATCATATTGGTGGTATTTGTTTTTTCCAAGGCAGTCCGCTTAAGCAAGCTTATCTTACAAACTATTACCAGCAGCAAAGTGCCATTCCGTTGATGATTGGAATTGATGGAGAGTGGGGATTGGCCATGAGGTTGCAAGGGGTTCAAAAATTGCCATTTCAAATGACCTTAAGCGCCAGTGGGAATGAAGCAATCGCCTACCAAAGCGGAAACCTTATGGGCCAACAATGCAGGCGCATGGGGATACACGTGAATTTTGCTCCGGATGTAGATGTAAACACCAATCCATCCAATCCCATTATCGGGTTCAGAAGTTTTGGTGAAAGTGCTGCAGATGTGAGTCAATTAGGCGCAGCGGTGATGCATGGTATGCAAGACGCGGGAATCATGGCTTGCGCCAAACATTTTCCAGGTCATGGGGATTCAAAGTCTGACTCACACTTGGATTTGCCCATTATTGAACACGACAAAACAAGATTGGAAGAGGTTGAATTACAACCCTTTAGAGAGCTATTTGGGCAGGGCGTAATGAGTACTATGGTAGGCCATCTTGAAATTCCTGCCCTCGATAGCAGCAGAAATAGACCAAGTTCACTTTCGAGACCCATAGTTACCGCTTTGTTAAAAGAAGAAATGGCTTTTAAGGGTTTGATTTTTACCGATGCCTTGAACATGAAAGGGGTTACACGGTATTACGGTTCTGGTTATGCGGAAGCAGGTGCCCTAATGGCGGGAAATGACATATTGCTGTATCCAAACAATGTGCCTCAAGCGGTAGAAGTCATTGAAGCTGAAATACGCGCAGGACATATAGATAGTATCGAATTGAGAGAAAAGGCTCGTAAAATCTTATACTTCAAAGTGCTGGCCAACCTGCACCACTGCGCTAACATAGACACCCGCAATCTTATGCAAGATTTGGGTGCTTTAGACATAAATGCGGTAGTAGATCAGACTGCAGCACAATGCATCACCATTGCATCTGACAAAAACCATTGGTTGCCCTTTGACCGCAAAATCAAGCCAAAAGTTGCATTGTGGGCTATAGGAAAAGAGCTGCCACAAGCCTTAGTTAATGCAATTGGTGAATATCAAGATTGTGAAGTTTTCTTTACCCATAGAGATAGTGGCTACGGTGTTTTCGGAGCTATGTCTGACAGCTTGAGCCGTAATTATTCTCAAGTAATCATTAGCCTTCATGATCAAAATCTTTGGGGTAAAAAGTCGCAGTTTATTCCGCAGGAAATCGTTCAAAACATCTATTACATTACCGATAGGGTTCCTTCCGCAGTGCTTGTTTTCGGAAATGTGTATTTGCTAAAAAACCTACCCAATTTGCCTTGTGCTATAATGGCTTATGAAAACGGTGAGGCGTATCAAAGAGCCGCGGCAAAAGTGCTGTTTGGGGGCGCACCCGCTTTAGGACATTTGCCTGCCACAGCCTGGGAGGGATATACCCTGCATCAGGGCTTGAGAACACAAGATCATTTGTATCGCTATGAGGTAAAGAAACCCAGAGAAGCAGGTTTTACAGAAGACTTTGTAGGGCCAATGATGGAATTGTTACAGGAAGCAAAAGCCATGGGAGCTGCACCTGGTGGCCAAGTATTGGTATTAAAAAATGGATACCAAGTATTGGATACTGCTTGGGGTAGTTTTTACTACGACAGCTTGCGCCCTGCAAACAACATGGACATGTATGATGTGGCATCCATAACCAAAGTGGCAGCTACAACCTTGTCCATAATGAAGTTGTACGAATCTGGTAAAATCAGATTGGATGCGCATATTCATGAATACTTGCCCGAACTAAAAGGTACCAATAAAGAAAAACTCACCTTGCGTCAGCTGCTGTTGCATGAAGCGGGATTGCAATCTTGGATTCCCTTTTACAAAGAAGCCATGCTCGATTCCCTGACATTCAGCAGGCAGCAAGACAGCCTCCATCTTGTGCAAGTATCTGATTCTTGTTGGATGGCTGCGGCGTGGACAGAAAAACTGTGGCGAACCATTGTGATGAGTCCAATTGAAAAGAAAGGAACTTATAAATACAGCGATTTAGGGATGATTATCGCCGCCCGCATTATTGAGAAAGTGAGTGGAATGAATGTAGCCAGTTATGCAGACAAGTTCTTTTATGCACCTATGCAATTAAGAAGAACCTTGTTCAATCCTGCATTGTATTACGAGAACTCAGAAATTGCCCCGACGGTAAAAGACAATTACTTCAGAATGCAAGGTATTCAAGGGTACGTGCATGATCCGGCGGCGGCTATGATGGGCGGTGTCTCGGGCAATGCTGGCTTGTTTACCAATGCTACAGAATTGGGTATCATTTTCCAAATGCTGTTGCAAGGAGGTGAATACAAGGGCATTCGCTATCTGAGAAGCAGTACCATACATGAATTCACCCAAGCCGGCCACAAGAAAACACATCGTGGACTCGGTTTTGACAAACCCAATGGATTGACAGGCGAGCAAGCGAATATCTCAGGAATGCTGCCCTTATCTGTATTCGGACATACTGGATTTACGGGCAATTGGGCATGGGCAGATCCCAAAAATCAAATCGTATTTATCTTTTTAAGCAACCGCACCTATCCTGATGAAAACAACAAGAAACTCTCAGAAAACAATATCAGGACAAGGGCAATTGAAATCGTTTACAAAGCATTGGAATAATTCTTCAATAGATTCATAAATCAAAGCACCTGAAAGGCGCTTGAATCAAACGAGAATGGACTTCTTCTTCTCGCAACAGCGAATTACAGCCACTTTCCGGGGTTCATAATCCCTTTGGGATCGAAAGCCTGTTTGATGCCACGCATCAATGAAAAATGGGTATCTGTGAACACTACATCCAGGTATTGCTTTTGAACATAACCAATGCCGTGCTCTCCGCTAATGGTGCCTCCCAATTTCTTGCATAGTTCAAAAATCTCACGGATACCATGCTGAATTTCATGGTTCCATTTGTGGTCTGGCATATCGTATTTCAAGATATTTACATGCAGATTTCCGTCACCGGCGTGCCCATAGCACACACTCACAAAACCATACCTATCTCCTATTTCCTTAACACCCGTAAGTAATTCAGGCAAATACGCCCTAGGAACTACCGTATCCTCTTCTTTATAGATACTCTGGCTTTTCACTGTTTCACCGATACTACGGCGCACTCTCCACCACTGTTCTTTGGTTTCTGATGCGTCGGCATGCAACACATCCATAGCACCACAAGCGTCTAATGCAGGATAAATAATTTCAGCGTCTGACATTAAGCGATCAGGGTCATTACCATCCAGTTCTACCAAAAGGTAAAAGGCGGCTCCTTCAGCAAATGGGAAATGGGTTTGTGTAGCTTCTGCGGCAATCGCAACCCCGCTAACTTCCATAAGTTCGAGGGCCGAGGGTGTCACACCTGTTAGCAGCACTTCGTTTACCGCTTTGGCGGCATCGGCAGCTTCTATAAAAGGAGCCAGCAAAAGCAAATTCACAGTGGGTTTTGCCACCAGACGAAAAACTATACATGTAACAATACCGAGTAAGCCTTCGCTACCGACCATCAGTTGGGTGAGGTTAAAACCAGTGCTATTTTTTACTGTGTTTGCACCGGTCCAAATAAGTTCACCATTGGGCAAAGCCACCTGAAGATTTAACACATAATCACGGGTTGTGCCATACTTTACAGCTCTTGGGCCACCACTTCCATGGGCGATATTACCGCCGAGGAAGCAACTGCCTTTAGAAGCAGGATCAGGTGGGTAATACAATCCCTGGGCTTCTACTGCTTGGCGAAACACTTCATTTATCACTCCAGGTTCAACCTTTGCTTGAAAATTTTGAGTGTCAATTTCTAGGATTCTATTGAGTCTTTCTGTAGCGAGCACAATGCCTTCTTGCACGGGCAAACTTCCACCGCAAAGTCCAGTACCAGCGCCCCGGGTATATACAGCAACCTCTTGTTCATTGCAAAGTTTTAACACTGCAGCAATTTCTTCTGCCGTGCCTGGCTTCACCACTACTTCAGGTTTAAAAAAGAAATCTTCTGTGTAGTCGCTTCCGTAGCTATCAATTTGGCTTTGATGCACATGCTGAGAACCACAAATACCAGACAACGCTGCAATAAAATCAGGGCTTATTTTTTGACTCATTCCTAAGCTTCGAAATAACTTCATTTCCTTGAATACATCAACAACAAATGTTGCCATAGTCCTATGCTTGTAACGATTGGGTCATGTTTCTCTGAAATCCATAAGAAAATTCTATATTTCACCCGAAATATTCAGTTAATTTGTCTGCCCTGTCATGAAATTAACCTCAAAGACGAAACTCAATCTTACCATACTTTTTGTAACCCTGTATATGTTTGCCGCATTTGCATGGTGGACGTACTCTTTGGTACAATATGGGAATAGTGAAAAAAAGCTGCGCATGGCAATACTCCAAACAGACAGCATCCACGCTGCGGGCGAGACAAGCCACAACATGATACATGGAAGATTCAATGGAGATCCTACACTTGCCTTTTTCTACCGAGGGGATACCTTGCATGCGGACACACAGAAACTAAAGGCTTATGTGCTGACCAAATTTCACAATTACGATATCAATTTCCGTCCGAATCAAACATTACAGCAAAGCTTTCGGGTATTTATTCGCCCTTCTGTGATAAAAGCTGAAGCTGTAAAGATTCAACGAAAAAAGGCGGGTTGGATTAGCGAAGGAATCACCATGGGGATAATAATGCTTGTTATCAGTGTGGCCATGTTTCTATTTCTGAACAGGATATTGGAAGTAAACCAACAACAAAACAATTTTTTATTGGCTGTAACGCATGAATTAAAAACACCCGTGGCAAGCGCAAAGCTAGCTGTAGAAACTGCAGCGCGGGATTTACCACCAGAAAAAACAAACCAAATCAAGCTGCTCGCTTTGGCAGATAAGAACCTTATGCGTCTCGGAAAAATGATGGATCATGTACTCATGATAACAAGACTGGAGAGCATAAATAGGCATCATATAGAGCAAATCATAGAACTTGAAGAATTGATACTTAGCACAGTGGAGGACTTAAAAAGCAGTTTTCCAGAGAGTGTTAAAACCAACTTCACATTTGAGCCAGATTTAGCCATTACTGGGGACCGTGACCAAATATCTATGGCATTAAGTAATCTTATATCAAATGCTATTAAATATAGTCAGCCTGGGCATGAAAACATTCATATTAGCACCTTTATCAGCAATGGCAAGGTCGCTTTGAGTATAACAGATGAAGGACAGGGTGTACCCGCATCAGAGAAACGTAAAATTTTTAGAAAGTTTTATAGAATTGGCGACGAAAACACCCGTGCTAATGCGGGTTCTGGCCTCGGTTTATACTTGGTAGCCAAAATCTTACGTCAGCACAAAGCCATAATTTCTGTTGAAGACAATATTCCTAAAGGTTCCGTGTTTAAAATTGTATTCAGGAACAAAGTTTAACCCCTAACAACCCCACCACATGAAACAGTACAGAATTTTACTCGTAGAAGATGAACACGACATCGCAGATCTCGTGAAATTAAATTTAGAAAATGAAGGTTATAAAGTATCTCATGCTCGTGACGGTGTTGATGCCCTTCAACGCATTAAGGAAGAGAATTTCGACTTAATTATTATGGATGTAATGTTGCCCCACGTGGATGGGTTAACCGCTACTGAAAACATCCGACTGACCAATACAGAAGTTCCAATTCTATTTTTATCAGCCAGAAACACCACCCAAGATAGAATTACAGGTTTGAAAAAAGGTGGTGATGATTACCTAACCAAGCCATTCAACTTAGAAGAACTGTTATTGCGCGTTCAAAAACTTATTGGAAGGGCGGCGCCTAAAAGTGAAAACCCATTCAATTTAGTAGAATTTAAATTCGGCAACAACTTCATCAATTTTGAGAGTTTTGAAGCCAAAGGAGTCGCTGGCGATTTCATGCTTACAAAAAAAGAAGCAATGCTGTTAAAGCTTCTTATTGAAAATAAAGGCCAAGTAGTAAGCCGTGAGAAAATTTTGCAAACGGTATGGGGATACAATGTATATCCATCAACCCGCACCATTGACAACTTCATTCTTGCGTTTAGAAAGTATTTTGAACACGACGTTAAAAAGCCTGTTCATTTCCAAAGTATGCGTGGCGTAGGATATAAGTTTAACGACGTTAAAACTGCATCAGAGAGCTAAGCCTATACTGGCCTTGACGCCAAAGTTACGAACCCTAGGTTCGTTTCGGTAGGTAAGCCTCCACACTGCGTCTATTCTGATGATTTTGAATACATTTTCAATACCAAAACTCACCTCTGCATAAGGCTTGTCTGTGAAGATTTTAAAACCTGTTACAGGCATATCACCAATGGCATTGGGAATGAGATTGAAATTGCGTTGGTCTAGACTACCATAAATCACTTTAGTGCCTACAATCTCTCTCCACTTTAGCCATTTAATCAAAGGAATTCTGTTAAAGAAGAACCCATTAAAATGGTGTTCCATACTTCCCGAAATGCTTTTGTCTGTAATGAACTCGAAAATGCGCATTTGATTGTATGCACCCGTGTTGTAGACAAAGCTTTGGTTTCCGATATACACATTGAGCAGTGGGTATGGCAAGGTACCAAAAACACGCGCGCCTTCTACGTTGAATGCTGTACGACCAATGGTGCCCCATACCTTGTTGTAGTTCAATCCCAGAATGATACGGGTGTAATTGAAATCCGAATTTAATACGCCTGAAACCCCTTGGATCCATGTACCATACCAATCTGGACCTATGCCTGTAAAATTCACGCGCCGGTTGTCATTCTGCAAGAAATAGTTGCGAGGCGCATAGCGGAAGGTGACATTTATCGTAGAGTTGGTAAATTCTTGACGGTAAACTGTGGTATCAGCTAGGCTTGGATACCATGCAAAATTGTAATTGCCCACCTGTTGGAATTGATACAATCTGTTGCCCAAGGTTACATTTACACGCAAGCCATTGCGTATGTCTGTGCCGAACATCAAACGCATATCCCGGTTGAAATTCAGGTTATTGCTGCCCAATAAATTAAATGCAGTAAACAAACCTGTGCTGTAATTGTCGTTATCCGTAATTCCAATTTGTTCCACGTCTTGGCGGTACAGCACACCCAACTTTGTCCAACGTTTTCTGTTTAAGATTCTCTCTGTCTTAAGGCTGTATTTCCAGCGCTGGTCCTTAAGTCCATACGCACCAAAGCCTTCAATAATCCAGTTGCGGCTCAACTTTGTACTCGTTCTAAAGCCGAGGCGCAAGCGAACCCCTTCCATTTGATTGTAACTGACCAGACTATAATAGGGTCCTAAATCAACAAGTCCGTAATTCTTATATCCATCTACAAGAAAATTCACCACATCTACATAAGTGCGAATTCGGGGAAGATTAATTAAGGTGTCAATTTTAGAGGCAATTCTTCTTTCCACTGCGGATTCTGGCAAATGACGGTGTGTTTCCCAATAACTATCGGAGTGTTCTAATGCACCTGGGGCCATGGTTACCCTACTCTCAAAGAATTTTGGTGGATGCTCGATATGCACATTGATATCACGGGCTGTTATGGTGCTTGTGGCTACAATTCCCGCGGCTTTTGTATTCACTTCTGCAGCATCAACCACTACACGGGCAGAATTACAGAAATAGGCGCCCTTATCTGTAGGCACATATTGTTGTGTAAGCCTTAGTTTTTCTATATAGTTTAGGTTGGCTGTATTGTTTAATTCCAAGGAAAGACGAACCAAAGCACCCGTAGTATCCTCAATCCACACATAGCCTTTAAAAGCCAAATCTTTCTCATTCTTAGGTTCGCAATAGATTTGAAATACGCGACGCGGTCCACTGCGATCTACATTTACCAAGCTATAGTTGTATATCGCCATACCTCCTTCAGCAATGGGACTTAAAATGCCTTTGTCAACCACAACAAGGGTGTTTTGGTAAAAATTATAATTTACGAAGGTGCTGCCCAGCACTTGGGAAATAAAGGTACCATCTTGCACGCCAATCCCTTTTAATCGGCTGGCCTTAATCACTTCTTTAGAGAGGTATGGATTTTTATTAAAATAGAAATCTGAAATTACTTCAGAGATAAAAACGGGCAATAATGACTTGGTTTTATCATCACTGATGTAACTAATGGTATCAAATAAACTTCCTATTTCAGCGCCAAATTTCCCGCGTTTTAGCTTATCGTTAATATTATTTACCGCAATAGTATTGCGGGTATAGGTTTCGCATTCATAATAAGGCAGTTTATCTGGGTTGTTGTGTATGCGGTTATCCTGTGCTAGCTTAATCCATTTATGCGCTGGATTTATTTTTGAGGTAATAACCGCAGCGCCCGTTTGCACCAGTTTACGCTTGAGTTCTATCTCGAGCAGATTGGCCGAATCCGTTTGCAGATAGACCGTATCCGATTGATAGCCTACATAATTAAAAATCAGTGTATCACTGGGAAATGCAACTCCATTAAAATCAAACACCCCTTCAAAGTCGCTGTACATTCCTCGACCGGTAGAACCGAAGTAGATATTTGCAAATGCCAAGGGTTCACGCGTTTCTTCAGCATAGACGTGGCCATGTATTTTATGTACTTGCGAAAATGCAGATACAGAGAATAGGAATAACGATATCGCGAGTAATTTTTTCCTCAAATTGAGCTGTCAAAAATACAACGTGTTCGGGGTTTACTGGAAATTATTGTACACGAACTGTATGCTATGACATACAACCCAAAACCCTGTTCTGTAGCTGTTTATCTCGCGCTGGCGTCTTTAGTCAATGGGATATCCACAGCCACCATAATTGCGGTAGCAGTCGCTACCAACTTCTCTCCATCTTCTAGGATATCAAACACCTCAGCTTCGCAGAAAAACAATAATTTCCCTGCCTTTTTAACCCTTCCTTTAGCGCGAACCAAGGGCGCCGTTGATGGATTTAAGTATGAGATTTTCAGGTCAGCAGTAACTACATTTTTCCCTTCAGGCGCAGCGGTATAAGCAGCAATGCCAGTAGCTACGTCACATAAAGTGGCAATAACACCTCCATGGGTAAATCCATTCTGTTGCAGATGGTGTTTCTGAACCTCCACATCAATATCGGCCTCCATGGGAGCTACTTTACTCAAAGTCAATCCCATGTGGGAAATGAAATAATTCGTCTCTAATCGTGAAGCGATATAGTGGTGTAATTTGTCCATTATTTTATTGGGTTGTATGCGGATTGACGCAGCAATTCAGCGCCATTGTTTAACTTCATAAGTGTACCTATGGGCGCTTCGGTTTTTTCCATGTAGGCACTTACAATTCTGTAGCCTGTAAAATTGCCGAGCAGTGGCGGATAATTCTCTGGAACGCCGCCACCATAGGTGTATTTTCCGTAGGCAAAGAATCGTTTATATTCATTAAAATCGGTTGAAAACAGGGTTTCATTATTCAGGTAATTGCGCCATATTTGACCTTCATCTGCCAGCATCATGCGCCACTCTTCTTCAGTGTAGCCAAACTGTTTCCATATTTCATCCTCTCCAAAAACCTGCTCCATGATGTACCATATTTTCCCATGGAACACCGCCTCATCAATCATTTTTTTACCCGATTGCTCCGATTCAAAACGTCCTTTGAGATAATTCCAAACCAACATAGCAGGGATTTGATCCGTGCTGTTATAGCGGTTAAAAAACTCAGGTACTTCGAGGATTTTATACAACACAAATGTATCGTTCATGAACATTTCAGAGCTGTAGGCCACTACTGTGCGCCCATTGGCAGTGTCAATGAAGGTATTGTAGTTACTAAACTGAGAAAAGTAGTTGTAAATAATGGGTTGCTTCACCCCACCAATAACCTCATCTAAAGTGGCGAAGGCTTCGGTAATGCGTTCGTTCAAATCGGGGTATTTCGAATAGTGCCTTTTTACGGCACGAAACACGGGTTTGTTTCTTTCAATAAACTCAGACAATGCAAGGTGTACCATAGTATCATTGGTGAAGCCATAGGATGAATAGTCCAAAATTTCGTTTAACCATAACTGAAATACACGACCATGCTTTTTCTTAAGGCTTGCCAAATCCTGCAGTGTAAAGGTTCCTTTTTCGGCATATACCGAGAGTTCGCCTGTTAAATCGTGATACTGTAGTTTATAATTTCCCAGATTATGACGGTCTTTTTTGGGCTTACAACCCGTGCCGAAAATCATGAAAATAAGTAGTAAAACTGCAGCAGTATTGCGCAAAAATGATTTAGTTTGCATATCAGTTTATGAGAACGCAAATTAACACTACTTTGTTGTTTGGTGCACTCCTATTATCAGGAATAACCAACAACGCCAATGCACAAATGCCCGCAGCGGCTGACAACACTCTCAAAACCGTACGTTTTGGTTTCAAGGCAAGTCCCAACTTTAGTTGGGTGCGCATTATGGAAGGACGTGTAAAATCAAATGGCGCTGGATTGGGTATTTCCTACGGACTGATGGGTGATTTTAACATCGGTGGCAATCCGAACTATTGGCTCTCTACTGAGGCCATTGTTACTTCATTCCCTAGTAAAATTGCCTCTATGGATACCTTACACAACACTACCAACAGCCTTACACAAACCTATACCAATGCAGAATTTAACTACAAGCTGCAGTATATTCAAATTCCGGTAACCTTAAAATTGCGCACCTCTGAAATTGGCAATTTGATGTATTGGGGCCAGTTTGGTTTGAGTCCTTCCTTTATGATTCAAAACCGCGTGACTACTTCTACCAATGAAGCCTTCTACCGCAGCGGGACCAATTCACATAGTCCAAACAGCGCCTCAAATGACGACCTCGATTTCAATGGTGATGCGAATGGCAACGGTGCCTTTCAAGACAATATAGTACCCCTAAGAATGTCTATGGTATTGGGTGTGGGTGTAGAGTTTAAAATCAGCGGAAAAACAACCGCCACGTTGGGCTTGCGTTTTGACAATGGATTCACCAATCTATTTTGGGATGATGCCGTTAAAGGGAGAAACAACTACCTAGGACTCAACGCGGGCGTTTTCTTCTAAGCCGCACAGGCCTGAACATGAAGATTTGTTTGGCTCAGCTTAATTACACCATTGGTGATTTTGAGCACAACACCCAAAAAATAGCCGATTCCATAGCTGAAGCCAAGACTGCAGGGGCTGACTTAATTGTGTTTTCTGAATTGGCGGTTTGTGGTTATCCACCTGAAGACTTGTTGGATTACGACTGGTTTACTGAGCAGTGTGAGCAGAGTTTGGACGCCATAGCGCATTGCTGTCAAGGAATTGCAGCGGTAGTGGGCGGTGTGATGCGCAACCCAGCTTCGGGCCGAAGATTGCACAATGTAGCTTGTTTTATGCAAGAGGGTGAAATCACGCATACCATACAAAAAAGCTTATTGCCTACTTACGATATCTTTAATGAGGCAAGATATTTTGAATCAGAAGAAAACTGCCAAATCATCGAATATAAGGGGGTGAAAATCGGCATTGCGATTTGCGAGGACCTTTGGGATGTGTACAATGATTTTCATTACAAATACAGTCCTGCACAGCAGCTAAAGAAGGCAGGTGCAGCGCTTATAATTCACCCAAGTGCATCGCCATTTCATGTAGGGAAAGGCGGCGTTAGAGATGCTGTTTTTGAAGGAAATATTCAGCGTTTTCAACTGCCAATCTGCTATGTCAATCAAGTGGGTGCGCATACTGAATTGATTTTTGAAGGAGATAGCCAAGCCATCAATTCACTGGGGAAAACCGTGTGTGAACTCCCCTATTTCAGTGAACAACTGGCGTATATCGAATATAAAGATGGCGACTTTTACGAATCACCCGTCGAGCCTGTTCAATATGATGAAATAGAAACCTTGCATCGAGCTTTGGTATTTGGGATACGAGAGTATTTCGGCAAAATGGGCTTTACCAAAGCAGTTTTGGGAAGTTCGGGTGGTATAGATAGCGCAGTAGTGCAAGCATTAGCAACAGAAGCCCTGGGTAGTGAAAATGTGCTGCCTGTACTTATGCCCTCTGCCTTTAGCTCTGAAGGATCTGTAACCGATGCAGAACAACTGAGTATAAACCTTGGGAATACCTGGCATACCCTTGGAATTGCTGATATTTATGACCAATTCAATCAGGTGCTGGATCCTGTGTTTGCGGGCAAGGCATTTGACCTTACTGAAGAAAACATACAGGCAAGAACCCGTGGGGTTTTGCTGATGGCGATAAGCAACAAACTCGGTCATATCCTGCTCAACACCTCAAACAAGAGTGAAATGTCTGTTGGCTACAGCACCTTGTACGGTGACATGTGCGGAGGATTGAGTCCACTTGGCGATGTGTTTAAAATGCGTGTTTATGCGCTGGCTCGATATATCAATAGGAATGATGAAGTGATTCCTGATAACATTATCACCAAGGCCCCAAGTGCGGAGTTAAGACCCGGTCAAAAAGACAGCGATTCATTGCCAGATTACCCTATACTGGATGAAATTTTGACCCTATATATTGAAGAGAAAAAAGGGCGTGCGGAAATTAAAGCTTTGGGCTATGACCCTGGGGTAACCGACAGGATCATTAACTTGGTAAACCGCAGCGAATATAAGCGCTATCAAGCTCCACCTATTTTGCGTGTGAGTACGAAAGCTTTTGGCTCTGGAAGAAGAATTCCATTGGTAGCCAAACATGGGTAACCCTTCTCAGCGCTTCCCTGGCGTGTTTTGGAGAATGTGTCTGGGAGCCTTGCTCCTTTTCCTTTCTTTTAACATGGTATTGCCTGAGCTCCCAAATCACCTGCGTGCTATTGGAGGGGGAAGGTACATCGGATGGATTCTGTCTGCATTTGCATTTTCTGCGCTTGCGGCAAGACCATTATCAGGTTGGATTACCGATAATTTAGGGAGAAAATGGTCTATGCTGGGTGGCGCTGCCTTTTGTGTCATTGCGGGAGTCTTATATCCCATTTCACAGGTAATTTGGTTTTTCTTTATGGTGCGCGCCTTGCACGGCTTCTCTACTGGATTTGCCCCCAGCGGACTCACTGCTTTTACGGCGGATGTAGTGCCTCATAACCGCCGTGGAGAGGCAATGGGTTGGCAGGGAATGTTTTCCAATATAGGCTCAGCAGCGGGATACATTCTTGGTGCGGCGATTATCGCCGCAGCTGGCGTTGCTTCCTTGTACTATACATCTGCCTTATTGGCCATATTGGCCATTGTGATTTTTGCCAGCTTGCCAGAAACCAAAAAAGAAGGCCGAACCAAAGTACATTCACTTAAAGACTTGTTTTACAAAGCTTCGTGGAAGCCCGCGGTGATTATGTTTTGCGTATGTGTTCCATTAGGTGTAGTGCTCACCTTGATGCCAGACATCACATTGGCCAAAGGGTTTAGTAATAAAGGTCTGTTCTTGTCTATTTATGTTACCTTCTCATTGATGGTGCGCATTTTTAGCGGCAAATTATCGGATAGAATCGGCAGAACGAAGAATAGCCTAATCGGGGGTGGACTTCAAAGTATTGCCTTTTTACTCTTATTGGTGGATGCAGGCAATGCGGGATTTTTCTGCGCAGCGGCCTGCTATGGCATGGGACAAGGATTCAATGCACCGGGGCTCTTTGCTTGGGCGGATGACACCGCCACAGCAGCTACGCGTGGCCGGGCATTAGGCATGTTATTCATGACCTTGGAAGCAGGAATTATATTTGGCAGCTTGGCCTCTGGCGAGCTTATCCATGCATTCCCGAATCAATATGGCGCCATCTTTTCATTCTGCCTATTTTGGTCTTTGATGGCCGCCGTGCTCAGTTTGATTTTCAAGGAAGACAAACACAAACATAGTGCGGTAGATGTGCCTATAGAGTTATAAAAAAGGCCACCTTGACAGAGGCAGCCTTTTATGGGAGAGGGATTCTCTTTAAAGTCTATTATTTGTATTTGAAATGGTTGATGTGCCAGTACATGTGCTGCTTCCAAACCTTGTAAGGATTATAAGAACCATACATAAAGTCAATCATTTCCAATTCGTCCTTAGCCACTCGGCCATATTTCTCTTGGAACTTTACATCCATAAGTTCTATGTAAAGCTTCCAATCTACCATACAATCATGCCAATGGTTGAAAATCGCATAATTGCCTTTACCAATAGAAACAGCAGTGGTTTGACGTCCTTTTCCGGGCCAACGCATGCCGGTAAGGTTATTGTAGGCTCTCGCATAGTAACTGTTTTTACCATCTGCACCGCTTTCTTCCAATTTGATAGCGGTAAATAATTTTGCCCAGCGACCTACAGAAACTTTCGCAACAGTATAAAGATGCTGTGCTTTGGGAATTTCTTTGAGAGACAAGGTTAGGGAATCTAACATTAATGTATCACCAGTAATGACAACCGAATCCTTCTCAATTGCCGGCTCTTCAGTAGCAGCGCGACTTCTCGACCAGTTCACGTTGGCTGCCGTGGCCGCAAGTACCAGTAATAGTATCGCACCTGTGAGCAGTTTTTTCATAACTCGCCATGTTCAAATACTATGCCAAAGTGCAATTTTTGATATCAAGTAATTAACAATCAATACTTTACAAACCTTTATCCACAAAACCTCATTTCAAAACTACCCCTTGCAGCGCGGGATTTTCCAAATGTTAAAAAATAACGGTGGAAAACTCCAGTCGCTTACAATGCCCTACCAATGGTGAACACCGCATTCCCAATCTCGCCTGCAATGCGGGTTCTAATGCTATTGAGCCACTCCAATTCCATGATAATATCTTCAGGGTCTCCTTCACCATTTTTCAATTTATCGAGGCACATATGGGCAAGGTTGTCTAGTTTTTTCCGTCGTAAATGGACAAAAATGCCAATAAGTTCATGACGGTAATTTTCGGCTTCATGGGTCACATGAATAAAGTTCTCTTCGTAAGCCTTGCTTAATTCGTGGCCTGAACTCAATACGCCAGCGGCCCAGCTTACCACATCTGAATTGGGATGTGAGGTAAAATAACTTACACCTGGATAGCTCTCAGGGTCCATCCTCTTGAAGTCCGCAATCAATTCCTTGGTTACAGGATCATTGAACACCACTCCCTCATCCCTTTTGAGTTCCTCAATGGCGAATTTGAAAACACTGGATTCGGTATCAAAATCATGTTGCCCATACAACATTAGAAGACGCAGCATTGCGCGTTCTTGAACCTCATCATTGAAGGGTTCTTGAGGCAGGTCAATACCGGAAGCATCCGTAATCTGCCTGATTTCTTCAATAATTTCTTTGGCGGTGGTGACACTTTTCCCCCTAACCAGCAGGGCCAGCTCCTGAGCCAGCAGTGCTTCATCCATTCCGCAGATTATGGCCAATTCGCGGTTCAGTGCATTCCGTTTCAAGGGATCTCGAATCTCAGCTAGACTTTCCAAGATATCCCGCACCGCTTCAGTTTTACGAATGGGGTCATGCTTCACCTCATCCAAGAGCAAGCGCGCCTTAAAGAATATAAAATTCTCTTCGTACGTATCTAAATAGTCTTGAAACCCTTCGCCCCCGAGTTTTCTGCAATAAGAATCAGGGTCTTCACCATCAGGAAGTGGAACTACACGAACATTTAAATCCTCAGCCAACAGGAGATTGATACCACGCAATGAAGCTTTAATACCCGCCTTATCTCCATCATAAACCACAGTAATATCGTGGGTAAAGCGGCGTATCAATCGAATTTGACCTATGGTTAGTGCTGTTCCAGAACTCGCTACTACATTGGCAATTCCGTTTTGATTCAGGGTAATTACATCGGTATATCCTTCAGTAAGGTATACCTTGCTTTTTACTTTAATCGCATTTTTTGCATGAAATACACCATAGAGAATGTCGCTTTTCTTATAAAGTTCGGTTTCTGGTGAGTTGACATATTTGGGAGAATTGTCTGCACTGGTCATTTTGCGGCCCGCAAAGGCAATGACCTTACCTGAAACACTGTATATGGGAAAAATTACGCGATTGCGAAACAGATCGAAATAGCCCCCGCTTTCACGTTTCCGCACCAAGCCTGCCAGCTCCAGATTTTCTAGTGTGTAACCCGCCTCTGTGGCCTTCCGAGTTAGTGCATCCCATGATTCCGGGCTGTAACCTAAGCCCCATTTCTCAATGGTATCATCCCTAAATTCCCTTTCTTTGAAATAGGGCAATCCGATATTCTTACCCTCTTCACTTTCAAAAAGATTCGTGCGAAAGAAGTCTAAGGCAAAATCCAGAACTACTTGGATGTTTTCTCTTTGTTTTTGGCTCGCGCGAAAAGCATCCGTATCTTCTTTACCTGTTTCGATGAGCTCTACGCCATACTTTGCAGCCAAACTTCTGGCAGCTTCCACATAGGTATAGTTCTCCATTTCCATCAAAAAATTGATGGAATTGCCTCCTTTTTGACATCCAAAGCACTTGTAAATCCCAATAGTTGGAGATACTACAAAACTGGGGGTCTTCTCATCATGAAATGGACACAAGCCTTTGTAGCGAGAACCAGCCCGTTTGAGACTGACATAATCCCCTACCACCTCTTCAATGGCGGCAACAGTTAGAAGTTGCTCTATGGAATTTGGGGCAATCATGGGACGAATTTACTGCACCGTCCACGATTTCAGTACAAGGGTCCGCCCTGATACTTTCTCTTTTCTGATGATTCCGATACCTCGTGCTATAAAAATGCGTTTATCCAGACGAGGACGGCGGGGTATCAGCTCAATAACATCAGTATAATCTATTGCTTGCATGCGATAGGTAGGATAGAAATTAAAAGTATCTCCATTGCCGGCAACACCGCTAAAATTCCCACCTGCATAGTACCACTCTGCAGCTTGTCTGTAATTGGTATCTTGAACCAACAGCACAGCGCGCGACACATTTACAGCTTCTGCAACAGCCCTGAGTTTGTACATACTGTCCTTGTCAGAAATCAAATCATATTGGATAAACTCTTGATCAAAGGCATCCCAAACCATTTTACCCTGAAGGTGTCCAGTAACGGTTACCACCTCTTTGTAGTTGGTATCTGCCAGATCATAATAGTGCCACTCACTCCCGTTTCTGTAATTAAAAAAGCTTTTAAAATTGGCGTCAAGGGTATAGTGTTCTTTGGTGGAAAATTTCCCACAAGAACCCAATAAGAGTAGGCTGGATAGAATTAAGTATAGAATCGATCTCACTTGTTTTACCTTTGCAAAGGTCTCACTAATTTTTGAATCGCAAAATATATGCCGATAATTGACAAAATAAGGTCAAAAGCCGAAGAAATCCATGAGGAATTGGTAAGCATTCGACGAAACATCCACATGAATCCAGAACTTTCCTTTCAGGAACATCAAACAGCCCGCCTGGTTGAGGACTACTTGCAAGGCCTTGGATTGCAAACCAAAAGGATGGCTGAAACCGGAGTTGTTGCCCTTATCGAAGGTAAAAACCCGAGTTCAAAAGTAGTGGGGCTCCGCGCTGATTTAGATGCCCTGCCTATAGTTGAAGTAGAAGACGGCAGACCGTATCGCAGCAAAAGTGAAGGAGTCATGCATGCCTGCGGACATGATTTCCACACAACTTCGCTTTTGGGAGCTGCCAAAATCCTTAGCGGGCTCACTTCTGAATTTGAAGGAACCATAAAACTGGTATTCCAACCTGGCGAGGAAAAGATACCGGGTGGTGCCTCTTTGCTGATCAAAGAAGGCGTGCTCGACAATCCCAAGGTGGATTGCATGATTGGTCAGCATGTTATGCCCATCATTAACGAAGGTAAAACAGGCTTCAGAAGAGGCTTATACATGGCCAGCGCTGACGAAATATATGTAGAAGTTCATGGCAAAGGTGGACATGGCGCTATGCCCCATTTCAATGTAGATCCAGTTCTGATTGCTGCACATATCCTGGTAGCCTTACAAACGATCGTTAGTAGAAATGCAAACCCAACGATACCCTCTGTGCTGTCTTTTGGAAAGGTTATCGCCCAAGGCGCAACCAATGTCATTCCTTCTGTGGTGCATATGGAAGGCACTTTCAGAACCTTACATGAAGAATGGCGGGCAGAAGCACATGAGAAAATGAAAAAAATGGCCGAAGGCATTGCTGAAAGCATGGGCGGTAGCGTGGATTTCAATATCGTTAAGGGATATCCATTTCTGAAAAACGATGATTCTTTAACCGAACGCTGCATTGGAAATGCCCAACACTATTTGGGTGAAGAGAATGTAATGCCATTGGATATTTGGATGGCAGCAGAAGATTTCTCCTATTACTCACAAGAAGTACCTTCCTGCTTTTACCGCATAGGTGTGCGAAATGAAGATCGCGGTATCGTGCATTCAGTGCACCATCCATCTTTTGATGCGGATGAAGCTGCGCTTAAAAACGGATGTGGATTGTTGGCCTACTTGGCCTTAAGTGAACTCGGTGCTTCTTAAGCGCCGATAATGTGACGCAAGCTATTTACTGCGCTGTCCCAGATACTGGCGGCAATATCTTCTTCGCTTTCATTCACATATTCAGTAATGATAAGTTCCACATCATCTGTGATATCATCCTGAGAAATTCGGAATTCCAAATACTCGTCCTTATCTGCATTTTGAACTGCAAATCGAATGTACTTATTGGTTACATTCTTCATGACCTCTGCAAACGTTTCAGTGCCATCTTCCCAGCGGAAGGTATAACGGCCTTGCGTAACTTCTACGTGATCTGCAAACCAACTTTGCAAGCCTGAAGGGGTGGAAATGTACTGAAACAAAATATTGGCGGATGAACGAAGCGGATACTCCAACTCCAACTTTATTCTGTTCGGCGACTTGGCTTTGGTCATGATTATTAGGACTAAATTTTCTTATGGACTCGCAAAAAAGCATTATTGAACTGAAAAACAAAATTATTGCCTGCTTTTCTTACCGCTGACTTACCCACATTCCAAAGGCATGCAATCTCAAGATCCGCATACTATATTTGCCCACCCGTGAACCGCGCCCCTCTGTTTTGGTTAATATCAGCATTATTTCTACTTGCAGGTGGTATCCTATTGCTATTCTTTCAGCCTGAAATGGCAACTGTATTTGCTAATTCGCACCATACTCCATGGCTCGACTGGTTCTTCAAATACTATACTCAAATAGCAGAATGGCCTGTTATTGTACTTGCATTGGTATTGGCCTTGTTGAAACATCCCATCACAGGCTTTTGGGCTGGGATAACCTATGGAATAGAGGCGTTGCTCATCAACGGACTTAAGCTCTGGTTTCGAGAACCTCGTCCCCGTGTGCAATTGGGCATTGAAAACATGCATCAAATCGACGGGGTGGCCATACTCAGTGGATTGAGCTTTCCAAGTGGACATACCGCGGCCGCATTTATAGGTTTTGGACTTATTAGTTTTATGCATCCGAGCAAGTGGATTCAAGTATTTGCCGCCTTGGGCGCAATCCTGGTTGGATATTCCCGCATGTATTTGGGCCAACATTACTTGCGCGATGTGCTGGGTGGTGAAGCAATTGCACTGCTGCTATTGGCCTTATATGCCTTAAATTACCACAGATTGCACCCTGTAAAACTACATTCCAACCATGCAGTCTGAATTTAAATTCCATATCCTCATCAGTATTGCTGCAGCCTTGCTGTTTCTGCCTTTGCTGGGCAGCTTTGATTTATTTGATTGGGACGAGCTCAACTTTGCGGAGTCTGCAAGAGAGATGCTGGTTTCTGGCAACTATTCTAAAGTTCAAATTGGATTTGAACCTTTTTGGGAGAAACCTCCCCTATTCATTTGGCTCCAAGCCTTGTGCATGAAATTTTTTGGGGTCAATGAATTTGCCGCCCGACTCCCCAATGCACTTGCCGGAATTGTCACCCTAAACTTCCTGTATTTCATGGGTCGCAAGATTCGCAATCACTTTATGGGCATGTTTTGGGTGCTTGCCTACGCCGGCAGCATAGCACCGTTTCTGTATTTCAGATCAGGAATTATTGACCCAGTTTTCAACCTGTTTATCTTGTGCGCCCTTTACCAAATTTTTCTTTCTGAAAAGGCTTCTCACAATGCCGAGAACCCTAGAGGACCGCTGATGTTGGCCGCAGTATTCACAGGACTTGCCATACTTACCAAAGGTCCCGTTGCCGCTTTGATACTGTTCTTGGTATATGTATACCGACTCATTGTAAACCGTAAATTCGCATGGCAAGGGTGGCTCAATTCCCTGTTGGCCTTGTTTCTTTGCATCCTCATTGCAGGTTTGTGGTTTATTCCAGAATGGATTAAAAGTGGACCCTGGTTCATCACAGAATTTATCAGTTACCAAACCACCTTGTTTAAAGGGCAAATCGAATGGCACAATCAACCTTGGTTTTACCATATCATCGTGTTACTTTTTTTGTGCTTTCCCTCATCCATACTTGCACTCCCCTCACTTTTCCGCAATGCAGAATATGCCGGTACCGATAAAGTTTGGTCTTCGTATATGCGATCTCTCTTCTGGATTGTATTGGCCATTTTTTCACTATCCACCACCAAGATTATTCATTATAGCAGCATATGTTGGTTCCCACTGAGTTGGCTCGCAGGCTCAGCCTTATACCGCCACTATACAAACAGGGGAAAGATACACTGGAGCATCTATGCCTTGAGTGTTACGATTGCGCTATTGCTATCTGCAGCAATGGCTACTATTCCACTGTTTCTTAAACATTCAGGGTTTCAGCAGTTTGTAACTTCAAAAATCACGGACCCCTATATTCAGCAATATATTCAGGCAGCACAACCGCATTGGTCTGGAGTAGAAATCCTGATACCCCTTGGCTTTGCTTTGTTCTTACTGGCCTTTATTATCAACAGGCGTCGCAACCCTACCCATCTATATCTAAGCACCTTGGCCCTGTCTTTCCTAATCGGAATTGTATTTTTACCCAAGGCTGCAAGGTCCTTACAAGGGGATTACACGGCGGAATTGAAAAAGTTGAAAACACAAGATTGTTATGTGGAATCTTGGGGTTTCAAGACCTATGCCGTTTATTTTTACACACAGGCAAAACCGGAAATTTTGAGGCGAAATTGGGACAGTATAAAGTCCGATTTTAAGGAATTTCCCAACCCTGGATATTATGCGAGAAGCTACTTTCTGCACAATAAGCCAATGGATAAGGAGATTTATATCTTCACCCGAGTGCAGTTCAAACCGGATGTCTATTTCCTAGAAAAATTTAAGTTAGAAAAAGCATTGGGACCCTACCAAATGTGGAAAAGGAAAGACATACGCGCGTCTGACCCTCGGCTGTAAGTCCTTATTTTTGCTCAAATCTGCTTTATGGATAGACGCATTCAGGTCATTAAAGCTGCATCCGATATCGGTGCCGGTAAAAAAGGAGCTGCCCATGGTCCCAAGACTGTCTTAGACACTTTTGAAAAAAACTTCCCTCAGAAATTTGGAACTTTTGGTATTTCTGAAGTACCTATAACTCCTGAACAAGAAGCAAATGAACGCCTATATGCGCGCAACATAACCGCGCTTTTGCCCGCCATGCAGGAACTCAACCAGGAGGTGTCAGGGGTGCTCAAAACCGGCAACTTCCCTTTAATCTTAAGTGGTGACCACAGCAATGCCATTGGCGCTGTTTCGGCATTTACCGATTATTTCGATAAAGACAATATTGGCATTATTTGGATTGATGCACATTTGGACTTGCATTCTCCCTACACCACACCCAGTGGCAACCTTCATGGAATGGCACTGAACGCCCTCATAGGATTGGATAATATTGATCTAAAGGAGAATGACCCAGATGCAGAGAGTATTCAATATTGGGAGGCCCTCAAGCGTTTGGGCAGAACCGATATATTCCCAAAAATATTGCCAGAAAACATCGTTTTCATTGGTGCCAGAGATTATGAAGCCCAAGAAATTGCCTTGGCTGAAGAAACAGGCATGCATGTGTTCACTCCTGCTGAAATCAATACCATTGGTATCGATAAGATCATTCGCATCGCCTTAAACCTGCTTCAGGATTGTTCTAAGATATATGTATCCTTTGATGTGGACAGTCTAGACCCAAGTATATCTGCTGCTACCGGCACTCCTGTTGCCAATGGATTAACCTTTGACCAGGCCGCAGCCTTGTTCACCTCCTTATTCCACCACCCTAGAGTAGCTGCTTTCGAAATTACCGAGGTAAATCCCGCACTGGAAGAAGGCAATGCAATGGCTGAAACGGTAGCCAAGCTCTTGGATACGGTTCTATAACGAAGAGAACCAAGCCATTACATCCTTACCATCCGCGTAGTCCCCAAGATGCACCTTTTGGGTATCGCCTGGTTTAAAACCCGAAACTTGGGGATGTGTGCTCACCACACATTGGATTTCATCAAGTTTGGACGCGATAATACGGGATACCTCATCTGGATTCTCATAAAAGCTGTAATTGAGCATGCCCACTGGGCTATACAACTCCATTCTTTCTTTTACCAATAAAAATCCAGTATCCAAGTGCGGATCTAAATTCATCAGCAACAAGGCTTTATGGTAATGGTAATTGTTTACATACTTATTGTGATTGTAAATCCAATTAAAGGTCTCCCAAGCATCGAACAAGGGTTTAAATGCATAGTCTTTGGGTAAAAAGAGATGGGTAATATTTCTGCAACCCAGTCCAAAATAATCAAAAGCATCGTGGCCCAAGGCGGTTAGTATTTCCGGGGATTCTGATCCCGTCAGCACAGCTACGCTGTTTCTATTCTTGCGCAGCAAATGCGGAATATTTTTAAAATAATATTCAAAATAGCGTGCAGAATTGTTGCTGCCCGTAGCAATAGCAGCATCCAGGCCTTTAAATTGGTCTGAAAACAAAATTCTGTCTGCCAGTTCAGGCATGATTTGGCTGGCTTTTTCTACCCAAAATTTAATCAATACTTCGTCGTCTGAAGATAATTTCACACGCACTTTCCAGCCTGCTGCAAGACCGCATATCAGGTCATGGAATCCTACCATAGGAATATTCCCCGCCATGATAATACCCAATTCCTTTTCTTGCATAGCGAACTCAGGATATGCCTGCAGCCAAGTTTCTACTGCCTTTGGTTGCAGCGCTTCAATCCATTGATCTAGATTTTGGTTCACAAATACTTCTTCAAACCATTTGTTTTTGATATAAGCTTTTTCCTTTATCAATGCCCAATCCTCTTGGGTTTTATGGTCTTTAGCCGCGCTTAAAAAAGCGTGGGCTATTTGTGTTCCTAACATACCGCAAAGTTAGGCAACCCACAGCAATCGCTAAAGTAACTTTATGTCCGTGTGCACGTATTCTTCACAGAAACAGAAATTACACCTAAATTTGCACAAAGATGAAAACGAGACTTCTATACATACTTGTTGTGGCCATGCTATATCAGATTCCTGCGCAGGCCCAGAATAAATTCATGATGGGATTTAACGCTGGTGGCAATGTATCTCGTATTTTTTCAGGTGATACCTTTCCAAATAATTTCAGCCGCAGAAACCGCATAGGCGTCAATTTCGGCATGCAGGGTTGCTACAATTTAAAACCCTTTGTATCCATTGCTTTTGGTGCCAACTATGTAAATAAAGGCTATAAGTTGAATAATGACACCCTCACTTCTAACGCATTTATTACCCAAAAAACGCATTCTTTGAGTATTCCACTGGGTATTATTTTTCGCCAGCGGTTTAGCGCAAGTAGTGCCATACATGAGAAATTTGGTATCGCTGGCAACTTCACTTTTAGAAAAGACTCATTTACCACCTATAACTCTGAAAAAACCCAACGTTTTCGTATCAATGATGTGGCCTTAAACCGATTCTATCCCATGTTCTATTTGGGAGCAGGTTTGGGTGGAAACACAGAAAGCGGAGACAGATACGAATTTTCTATCGTGTATAATCAGAGTTTTAAGACCGATGCGAACCTCACCGTTCAATACGGCCAAGGCTGGTTAAAGAGCTTTCCTCTCTCCTACCGCGGTGGATTCTTGCAATTCACCTTCTCCTATTATTTCAATATGGGGAATTTCAAAAAATCAGATGAATATTTCATCGATTAAGCCTTAGAAACAAGCATAAGGAACAGCGGTGTTGTAGCGGTTAACCCAATCCAACATCCAATGCCATCATCACCACAAAACCGGCCATAAGGCCTAGGGTAGCCCTATCTGTATTCCCTTCGCTTTGCGCTTGCGGAATCACTTCTTCTACCACCACATAGATCATCGCACCGGCGGCAAAGGCTAATGCATAAGGTAAAATGGCCTGCGCCCAAAGCACCAGCAGCACACCCAATACACCCGCAATAGGCTCTACTGCGCCCGACAATTGTCCCCAGAGAAAAGCTTTGCGTTTGCTTAACCCAAATCGGCGTAAGGGAATTGCTACCGCCAATCCTTCAGGAAAATCTTGAATCCCAATACCAATAGCAAGGGCTATGGCACCCCCTAAATCCGCACCTGGCAGGCCCTCTGCAACCGCACCAAATGCGACCCCAACAGCCAATCCCTCGGGGATGTTATGCAGGGTAATAGCGAGTACCAACAGTACTGTTTTATTCCAATCGGTTTTTACCCCTTCCGCCTTTTCTATAGGCGCATTCAAGTGCAAGTGAGGTAAGAACTGGTCCAAACCAAAAAGGAACAGGGCACCGCCTATAAATCCTATGGCAACCGGAATCCATGCCATGCCACCCGGCCAGGAATTGCCTGCCATTTCTATCGCAGGGTTGAGCAAACTCCAAAAAGATGCGGCCAACATAACACCGCCTGTAAACCCCAACAAGGTATCAAGCAATTTGCGGTTGAGGTCTTTAAATAGAAAGACCACAGCAGCTCCGGCAGCAGTAACTGCCCAGGTAAAAAGTGTGGCTAACAGGCCTTGCATCACGGGATGCAGTTTTTGGAAATACTCAATAATTAAATTCATATATGACTAATCTTATTTTTAGGCTCGCCTAAATGCAAAGATACAAAAAATACAAGAACTGAGGCATTCATAAAAAATTGCTTAGTGCACGCGGTCGCCGCGCAGCTCCAATGAAGCCATGATTTCAGCTTCGCCTTCTAAATAAGCTTGCCAACGTTGTTTCACATAGGCTTCGCTTTCAAACTCTTTGGCCAATTCTATAAACATCACATAATGCCCCGCTTCGGAAACCATAAATTCATGATAAAACTTTCTGAAATAGGGATCTGTGCAATGCAAACTCAAGAGACGAAACCGTTCACAGCTTCGGGCTTCTATCATCGCGCTTACCAAAAGTTTCTCTACCAAATGTTGCTCTCGGCTGCCCCCTTTAAATTCCAATTCTTGAAGGCGTCTTACATAATCATCTCGGCGCTGCGGACCCAAATTAAAACCACGGCTATTCAATTCTTTCAGCACCTTGCGAAAATGCCCCCATTCCTCAGCAACCAGCGGTGTAACTTTTTCAACCACACTGGGTTTGTCTGAGAATTTAACAATTAAGCTTATGCCAGTAGTAGCAGCCTTTTGCTCGCAAAAAGCGTGGTCCACTAAGATTTCCTCAATACTTTTCTCAGCAATATTTACCCAACGCGGATCCGTGGCCAATTGCAAGCCCAACATCTTTACGGTGCCAGCAATATCCTCAGCCATATTATGGTTCTATTTTAGAAACACGGTTTTCATGTCTGCCACCTTCAAATGCTGCATTCAGGAATGCATCGGCAATTTTGAAGGCCTTTGCTTTGCTTACAAAACGTGCAGGAATGCAAATCACATTTGCATTGTTATGCTGACGTGCCAAGGTAGCCAACTCTTCTTCCCATGCCAGTGCTGCGCGAATACCCTTGTGCTTATTCGCGGTGATGCATACACCATTGCCGCTGCCACAAATCAAAATCCCTAAGGTATTTTCACCCGAAACCACACTATTAGCCACAGGGTGGGCATAGTCAGGGTAATCAACACTGTCAGCGCTGTCGGGTCCAAAATCCTGGATTTCAAATCCAAGTTCAATGAGGTGAACCAACAAATCGTTTTTGAGTTTAAAACCTGCGTGATCCGAAGCAATGGCGATATTCATACTGCAAAGCT
>JBEIRK010000247.1:0-1771 GCA_040376005.1 Flavobacteriales bacterium | reverse complement strand
GCAGATTGCCTTCATGTATCGATTAATCGTATTTTTCCGTATTTCTCGTATTCTCAATATCACTTCTATCGTAAATTTTTTAACATATAATTCGCAGTTGATGGCTTTAACCCAAGATGCAAGGCCAAATCGTTGTTTCCGGCCTCTTCATTGCCTTTCTCAAATCCAGTCAAGGAGAGTAAGGCCTTGAGGTAATTCTCTTCTGTATACGATAACACCCTACAAATATAATAAAATGACAAAAAATTTATAGTTAGATTAGTCTAACTTGTGTAATTTTGCAGGCATAACACTATGAAACGTCTGCTGATTCTCTTTCTTTTCTTTACTATGTCCAGTGCTGTGCTGTATTCCCAAAATACCGCAAAGGTTTTTTGTAGTTTTCAGTTTGAAGGCCATGCTTTGACTGGTGTTGTGCTATTGCCCCAAGGATCTGATTCTACTCGAATAGAGTGGGATGGTCAAGATTTTATTCTACTTCTTCAAAAACAGAAACGCTATGGGTTTACTGCGGTGAAAAAGGGATTTGATTCGATGTTTTTTGAACTCACTGTTGAGCAAGATACCTCGATTCGCATTTCTCTGATTCCTACAGGCATGGAATTGAATCAAGCGGTAATAACAGGTACCATGCGCGAATCACGGAAATCCGAAAGTCCGGTAGCTATTGATGTATATGGCGCCAAGTTTTTTCGATCGAATCCAGTGGCGTCTATTTTCGAATCTATGCAGTTAATCCAAGGGGTGCGCCCGCAATTGAATTGCAATATTTGCAATACGGGCGATATTCATATCAATGGATTGGAAGGTCCATATACCATGATTCTAATCGATGGAATGCCTGCGGTAAGTGGACTTTCTTCTGTCTATGGTCTCATGGGTATTCCCATGTCTATGGTAGAAAGAATTGAAGTGGTGAAAGGTCCGGCATCTACATTATATGGTTCGGAAGCTGTTGGGGGATTAATTAATGTAATCACCAAAAAACAAGATGGAAATAAAGTGGGTGCCGAAATGATGATGAGCAACTGGGGCGATCTCAACCTGGACGCCTCCTTGGCTAAGTCAAATCGAAGAATTTCAACCTTACTTGGCCTCAATTATTTCAGGTATCTCAACCCCATAGATATTAACCGTGACGGCTTTACAGACATGACACTACAACACCGGATTTCTATATTTAACTCATGGTCATTTAAGAGAAAGTCGAATGAGGAATTTACGGTAGCCGGACGCTATGTTTATGAAGACAGATGGGGTGGAGATATGCGCTGGAAACCTGAATTTCGAAGGGGGGATAGTATTTATGGGGAGAGTATTTACACGCAGCGTTTTGAGTTGTTTGGCAAGTATCAATTTCACCTGAACACGCCGTTGAGTGTGCAATTCAGCGCCAATACCCATTCCCAAAATAGCGTGTATGGTCAAACTGCATTTATCGCTTCACAACAGATTGGGTTTGCCCAATTGCTGTGGCAACCTCGATTTGGTCAGCATGCGCTTCTCGCTGGCCTGGCTTACAGAATCTCGTTTTTTGATGATAACACGGTGGTTACGCAGCAGGGTGACTCCCAAACAGGGTTTGCAAATCGGCCTGAAATTATGCGGTTGCCTGGCCTATTCCTGCAGGATGAGTGGCAGTTTAATAAGAAACACGTCCTCTTACTTGGCGCCAGAATAGACCACAATTCCACGCATGGATGGGTGGTATCACCCCGTCTGAATTATAAATGGAATCTGGAAGAAATGCATAGCACATTTCGCTTGGGTG
>JBEIRK010000024.1:0-23643 GCA_040376005.1 Flavobacteriales bacterium | reverse complement strand
CCAAAGTTGAATCTGACGAAGATATATCCTCGTATTACTTAGAAATCATTCCAAATGAAATTTATCATTTCGATGAAAATTATATTGAATGGGAAAATTCTTTTTTGAATAGGTTTATTTCGGCATACCCACAGGAAAATATTTTCTTTATAACAGATGATTCAATCATTACAATTGAGACGAGTTGTTTTGAGATAGTTGGAACATTATTTAAACCAGTTCCAAATTTTAGTTCAGACTTTACTATATTTAATTTCACGCCCCAGATCAATATTTTAAATACTAAATTATATGATACAATTCCAAATTTTAATGAATTTGGAATTGCCGTTCATTTAAATAATTATGTGAATTTAGTTTCAAACTCTCAATCTACTTTGATTGCACAAGTTGATTATTTAGGGAAACCAATTAATGATAATCCTGAACCTGAGTTTGAAAATTCATTTACTTTAGCAGCTTAGAATTATGGAAGACAAAAAACAGTTAGATTCAGGGTTTAAAGTCAACAACATCTTATTAATGGAGTGTGATTTTAAAAGAGAGGCAAATGTAACATTTAATAATCCTGAAATTAGGCAAGAGTTAAATGTCGATGTCAATTTAAGTGTAATAGAAAATTCTGTTTTTGTTACTGAAACAGCAACCTATAATCAAATTTTTAATGAAATAATTGAAGTTTCAGTAATGATAAAGATGATTGGGGTGTTTGAGAAATTTGGAGACAGCAAATTAGATTTAGAAGAATTTGGGAAAATAAATGGTGCGGCAATTATTTTCCCATACATTAGAGAACAGTTAACTAATCTTTCGTCAAAAGCTGGGTTGGGATCGATTTTCTTGCCGCCCGCGAATTTCACAAAAAACAATCCTTAAATTTCCATTTCCGCCCCTGCATTAAACCTGCCAGTGGAAGTAGCTTTGCCTTTATCAACCTGAACGATAACATCCACTTCATGGGCGTGTTCGTTCACGCCTTTGAAGTTACCTTCTTTTGTGGTGTGATAAATGAAAATGAATGAAGTATCAGGGTGCATTTTGCGCAATTGGTCAATTGCATTCACGTCCATACCTGCCTTGGAAACGCTGTCAATAAATACGAATTGGAAATCATTGAGGTTTTCAGGAACACGGTCGGTGATGTAGAGGTTTGAGTGATGGGCTTTCAATCGTTCAATCTTTTCTTTTAGCGTATAACCAAAACCCTCCTCGATTGCACAATACAAGACTTTACCATGGTGGGATGCCAGGTAATTGGCAAAATCCAAACACATGGTTGATTTTCCTGATTTAGGTAGGCCATACACCATGGCAGTAAATCCTACGCTTGGATCACCAATCAGTTGTTTGTATTTCCCTTGGAGCCCAATGGTTTGAAAGTCCATTGCGAGCAATTCACCAGAGCTCACAATCATTCCATTATCTTCTTCGTGTCCGTTTAAGCTTTTTTTTTGAAAAAGGTCTTCCCCCAAAATACCCATGAGGCCATTGAGCTGTGCTTTATTGATATTGAGCATTACAGACTCACCATCCATGTAATTTTTAAGTGTGCCGTATGCCTCATTCAGTTTATTAGCGTATTTGTCAACCTTCGTGATTTTGCCTTGATCTACTGCCTTTTTGATGCGGTTAAACAAGCGTTCAGCTTTATCTTTCACATCGCGTTTTCCATTCAGCGCTACATAGGCTTTTAGCAAAGCAACAGACAACATACCTTCCTGGCTGTGCGCTATTTCCAAATAACGTTTCAGGTTTTTGCTGTCAATTTTGATTTCTGCCATGTCCCCCATTTTTTCATAGCAAGTAATTAGTTGGCTTTGCATCAGCTCAATTTCCTTGGCAAAGGAAGAATCTTGTTTTATTCTGCGCTCAAGGATTGCCTTTTGCAAACTATGAATCAGGGTTAATATTTGCGCTTGTGACTTTACCTTACCATGCATGCCTGCATAGCGTTTGATAAACTGCACATCGGTATCTATGTGCTCCACATCTTCGCTTTCATATTGTTCCTTTTCAACCGCTACTTTTTTCTCAGGTGCTTTCTTTGGGGCTGGCGCAGGCTTCGCTGGAGACACTGACTTTGGCTCTGCCTTTACCACTTTGGCAGGCATTGATTTTTGTATTGGTGTACTTGGATTATTATCCAGGTAATCAGAAAGTTTCTGAAAGAACGCATCTACAACTCGTTTGATGTTTTCATTAGAGTTATATGCAGCCCAATTGTTTTGAGATGCGCCTTCAACAAGTTTATGTCCTTTGACTAAAGCCTCGGGTAAAGATTCCCAGTCGATGCTTTGTGATTTTTGGAAGTAGTTATTTTTATTGAGCATGGTTTAAAAATTTATAAGTTCAAGTTCTATTTCAAGCGCTAGAGCTTCTAGTTCTAGCTCACTGATATTGGTAGTTTCTGTTTGGTTAGATGGGTTCAAATTGGTGCGGAATTCGAGTAAATAGTTCAAGCGGTCGAATTCAGATGCTCGGCTTTGGGCACTTCTGCCCTCCACCTGTAGTGCTGACTTTTTCGCTTGTATTTCTACTTTTAGTTCTGCCCATTTTTGAGAGTTTTGTTCGCCTTTATAAAGTTCTGCTTGGGCCAAGATGTTTTGCTTATCTGCTTCATATTGGGCTGTTACAGGGGTTAAATCACTATTGAGTGAATAGCCTTTGGGCTTTAAAATGGTACGTTCTGTTTTTCGAACCTTACTCACGTATTCTTTGAAGTAACTGAAATAGTATCGGTTAGAAAAATAGATTCCTAGAAGCGCATAAGAGCTTTCAATTTTTCTGCCCAATGAAATAATATCCTTGTCTTGCTGATCGCTGGAATTAAGCACCAAATCAATTTCTTCTTTTAGCTCCTTTGCTTTTTTGGCTTGCTTGTTAATCACTTCGCCATCTTCACTCACCTTTGGAGTTTGTTCCAAAAAGTTAGATGCCAACAATGAGGTATTAAACATTCTCACTGCTTCCAATGATTTCTCACGGTAGAGTTTGTAGTCCACAATGTCTCGCTGAACTTCTTTAATTGCGTCTATGGCCAAGGTGATTTTCTTATAATCACGGTTGATTTGTTCTTTGGCTTGGTCAAAAAACATCTTTACCAATCGGTCAACATCGGTAATGAGAGCTAGTTTAATTTCCTCGGGATCCATGCTTTCTAAATCAAGCACGTTTCCGCGGTCGCCCCTAAACCAAATATCATTGATACGCGAGGTTTTTTCCTCCAGCTTTTGGAACACGAAAACGTCCATACTATCCTGTACCAATGGCATTACGATTCGAACATATTGAAACTGGTTCCCTTGTCTCCAAATACGACCTTCGAGCTGACGAATATCGGTCGGATTCCATTCAGGGTAACAGTTGTAAATAACAGTTCCTCGCTTTTGCAGGTCAATCCCTTCGCGGATTGTGGCCGTTCCAATAATGATTTTTACCACCCCGTCTAGGAAAGCTTCTTTGATGGTTTCCTTACGGGTGTCATTGATTTCGGAGGATATGATTTCTACTTCGTCTACCTTTACCTTATCGTACATTACGCCCTGCTTATACCCTACTTCTTTCTCCAAGTATTCTTTAATAAGCGGAAAGAACATCTTGCCTCGGTTCATGTAAATCACCTGTCCACTGGCTGTTTCTTGGTGCTTTTCATGCCATGTCTTAACCGATTTGATACAGTCCATGACATAGGCAATCTTTGGACTTTCTTGAACAAACTCTTTGTAGTCTTCAGGCGTGCCGTTGAGCAAAAATGGAGACAAGGCATTATCCAAACTGTAAGCCAGTGCACGGAACAAATTACCCATATCAAGCTTGCCTTGGGTAGAACTTTTTGCCATAGCTACTATCCCATTTTGATTCTCCCTTTGCTTTGGGGTCATGTTGATATATGTAAGCACCTGCTTGTCCTGAGGCAATCGCTCTTTGGCATTTTCAAAACTATATAGTAGCGGTAGGTTGATCTTTTTAGGACGAACCACACCAGCCTCTTCGCCAGTTTTATATAAAATATGGTTATAAATAAGCTTCTGTAAAATCCTTCTATTGGTAAAGCTTTTGATCACTTCCTTTTCTAAAATTTCCTCTTTATAATTGGCTGCCCATTCTACCGTAGGAAGCACAAACAAATCAAAGAAGGTATCTAGGTTTACAATGCCATTGTCCCTCAGCGAATCATACGCTACAAGAGAAAGCATGGAATAAATCTCCAGTGGTGAATTTGAAAACGGTGTTGCGGTAAGTAGCATCGTGTTTCTGCCATACTTGCGCTGAATAAAGCTAAGAATTAAAAATGCCTTTTGACCGATTTCTGAGATTGCCGATTGGATGTTGTATCGCTTGTTGCCATCGTCATCACTCTTTACTGATGAAAACACATTTTTACATCGGTGCGCTTCATCGATTACCGCATAATCAAAGCCCAAAACATCAATGTCGGCAATGGAATTCTTAAGTCCCACACCAATCATTTCTCTAAATTTTTGGTATTCAATTTCTTTGTCACGGCTCGATTTCTCTTTGCTTTGACCCAAGATATTTACAAGCTCTGTAAACAGTTCATCGGATACCGAATCACCAAAGCCTAGGCGTTTAAATCCTTCGTAAGTGACCATGGTAATTGACCGTTCAGACACGGCAGTATTGAGGTTAATCTTGCCTACTATATCAGTTCCTAGGTTGTACCAATCGTTTACGGTAATACCTGTATGAGATAATACACCTGAAACAAACTCGCCCGATTTCTTATCCGTAAAGCCAATGATTTCATTCATCCACTTTTTGTAAGTAGGCTTTGGAACCACTACAATCGGTCGTTTACATTTTCCTGAATACAAGTTGTGCGCCAGGTTAACAATGGCGGTCATGGTTTTACCCACGCCCACATCAAAAGCATTGATGCCTGATCCCATAGCTTCCATAAATGCCACTCCTTCACGTTGAATATCGGTAATTTGCAAAATACCTGACTTGAATCGAGCGGAACACTCAAAGCCAATAGGCACTTTGGAATAATTGATATCCGACTGACCATTGTACATTCTATTCCAGGAATAGTTGAGCTTATGCTGGTCGTCATAGGCCAATACCTCATGCAAGAATTTAGAGAATAGCTTTTCTCCTTCTATTCTCGCGTTGGCCCTCAACTCGGCTTTTTCTTCTTTGGAGAGTTTATCATCTCTTAACGCACGGTTGGCTAAATAATAATCCGCAATATCAATAGCAGAGCTTTTTTCAAAGTCGGTATCGGCGTTTAGCGTAAACAGCCATTTTACAAATACATTCTGTAAAGTATACTTTGCTTCCCCGTCAAATCGGATGCTGATTTTCTCACGGTCCTTTTTACGTTCAATTTTGCCGTTTACTTTTTTAAGTTCTTCAGCATTTTCTAAATCCATGTATTCTTCGCGAACACTGGTTACATAAAACAAATTCGGATCCACGGCAAAATCAGAAATGGCCGTGATAATCGGCCGTTCTTTTTCATCGGGATTTTCTACAGTCAATAGTTCGGGCTTTGCTTTTTCAATGGCTTGTTTGTGTAAATCCCAAATTCCTTGACCAAAATGTTTTTCAATATCTTCTTTGTCTTTTTCCAATTGCACCAATCGGTCATACATGTTACCGTAGGTGTAAATTGGAAACGGCATTAGCTCCCCTGCATGGTAAAACAATGCTCCAGCTTTTACTAGGTCAAAAAGTTGTTCCTCCAATACTTTGCCATTTCCCTTTAGGTAATAGGTCTGCCAACCACTCATGGGAACGCCCATTCTGCGCTTATACCAAACCCAAGCCTTGATTTCAGGCTCGGTGATTCCTTTGTTGTATTTGGCCACAACATCCGAAAATGGAATCTTCTTTCCTTCTGTATCGCCAAGTCCTTGCAGCTCTCCTGCTTGTTTTAAAATGCGCTCAATGACTGTTTCATTGCCTCTCAATTTGGTGGAGGTATATGGGTTCAATGTGCCCAATTTATTTATGTTTTGTATGCCTGATAAGTAACTCATAGCCTATTTAATTGTAATTCGTATTCGAGTGCCAATGCTTCGATTTCTAAAACCGAAACATCTGCGCCAGCCAGAGGATGCGATTGCATAAATCGTAAAGCATGTGCATTAGCCTCTTTGATTTCTCGGTAATTAATATTTTCCAGTAAAATGTCTTCATTTTGAATTTGAAAATTGTATCCAACACCATGAGCGAAGATTTGAATCTTATAGCTTCCGCAGCGGTAATCCACCGCAAAGTCTTCGTATTCAGGGTCATGGTAGTCGACAAACCAGTCGCCTGGCAAATCCAGTATTAGATTAAAATCTCCAAGCGCATGACCGATGGTATTCATTATCCAAGTTTTGTCTCCTTTGATTGTCAGCGGAAACTCACGGCTAGTGGTAATCTCTTGTTCACCGCACACTTTTTCAGGATGCATTTCAAACCAGGTATTGAAGGTACACAGCTCAGCAAAGCTTAATGGCTCATTGGAATAATCCTTTTGTTTGGCATAAATTTCTACGAGGCTCTTTTCATCTCTGTTCTTTGGGAATACACCATTGCGAAGCAGCGCTACATGAAAGTCCTTTGCATCGGACTTTGATAGCACGTCGCGAATCATATCAATTCGGGCACGGAGATATAAAGGGCTTGTAATGTCCATTACACCATTTCTAGTTCGGTTTCTAATAAGGGAATCACAGCGGCAGGAACCATTTGATCGTGTAGCACTTTGTTTATTACCATTTGCTCAACCTGCTCATATCCTTGTGGTGATAGCATCATCTGATATAAATTCGGCGCGTTGGCAAGGGTTACTTTTTTAAGTTGCTTTAGGATTTCCTCCCTGAGTTTTAGCTCCATTGGATTGGGTTTTGAACCTGCACCTTTAAGCGAAGTTTCACCGCGTTCGGCAAAGGAAAAATATCCTTCCCTGGTCACGATAATATGGTCGAGCAAAGACACATCAAAAAGTTTCAAAGCTTCTTTGATTCGTTTGGTCAATACGCGGTCGGCTTCTGAGGGTTGAAGGTTTCCGCTAGGATGATTGTGTGAGATAATCACTGACTTTGCCAACGTCTTTAATGCAACAGCTGCCAAAATTTCAGTATCTACCATCGTTGCATTTATTGTTCCTGTGGAATGGTGGTAATACCCTATAATTTTGTTGGCTTGATTTAAAAACAAGGCAATAAAATGTTCTTGTATCTCAATGCCTTTTAGAATTTGGCTCTTTAGGAAATTGTAAACATCCTTTGAGCTGGTAACTTGACCAAAGAAATAAGCTTCCTTGTCAAAGGTGACTTCTATTTCACGAATTCTAAATTCTGCATCCAGTTCATCGATTTGGCTTTCTAAATCCTGATAAGTGGATTTATCAAAAACCATTTTTGGCTCTATGTTGGGTTGATTATATTTCATTGTTATTTGCGTTTAAACACGATGATATCAGTGGGTACTTTTGAGAATTTAAAAACAGGAGGAAGTCTATAAGCATCCACGATGTCAGCCAGTTTTTCAAGCTCCAATTTTTCACTTTGGTAGCTGATTCCGTTTCTTAAGAAATTGCTTCCCGTCAAATACACCATCAATCCTCCAGGCTTTAATAGTTGCAGGCCTTGGTACATAAAAAACAGTTCTATTTGGTGCATCTTCGGCCGAGTGAAGTAACTGCTGTACTTGTTTTTATACTTACCGTATGGTGGATTGCCTATCACCAGTGAAAAGGGATATCCCT
The DNA here is from genome assembly GCA_040376005.1 of Flavobacteriales bacterium. GTDB lineage: Bacteria > Bacteroidota > Bacteroidia > NS11-12g > UBA955 > JAGXTF01. Next base: position 15,917 of record JBEIRK010000024.1, on the reverse strand, counting down.
CAAGCCAAGTGATCTTATCTTTTAGCCTTGCCGTGTATCGAGGCTCCTGCAAGAAAGCCGTTTCAAAGTAGCCTTCATAGATCTTCGCATCGGGATATAATATCTCTGTGATTCGCTTTGAGATGGGATTGATTTCAAAGCCATAGCATTTGGAATTGTTGGGTGCCCATTTAAGCAGGTTGCCAGTTCCAACGCTTGGCTCTAGCACCGACCCACCCGCTTTGAATCCATAGCGATAAGCCAGCTTCCACATCAACTCACAAATAAAATCGGGCGTAAAGAATTCATAGAGCACACCTTCGCCAGTCGCCCCTTTTGAACCCTGTCCGCCCGAACCTTCATACTGAGCAATAAACTTCCTGTCCGCAGTCGAATAAGACTCGGCGTTTTTATCCTTTTGAAGAATAAACTGCTGGATCTGTTTATTGAGCTCAAATTGATTCATTACACCAACGTGCTTTGGGTTTCTAACAGTCCGTTTTTGCCTAATACTTTCAGTACATACGAGTATGCCTCCGTGCTTCTGCCCTTGACATGGTCTAGCACTTGCTCAACATTTCCCTGGGCTGGTTTAAAGAAATAGCCTTGGGCATATCTGAGCAATGCTTTGTCTAGCCTTAATCCTGTTGCCTCACGATGTTGGTCAATCAACAAGCCTAGATACATCGCACCAATCAAAATATTGAATTCAGGCTTGAGCATATCTGCCTTAACCACCACATTTCCCGAGTAGTTATTCTCTTTGATTTTGTGGGACAAATACTTCTGTTTGAGCGGCCCATTGATACGAGCTCCCAAGTATTTCTTTAGGATCGCAAGTTCACCCGGAGTAAGCCTACCTGATTTGTTTTCAAAGTAGATCACATCGTTTGCAGTTTGGGGCATCACCTGCATCAATCCAGCCGCTCCCACATAGCTAACCACGCTTGGATTACCTGCACTCTCTGTAAAAATCACCGACAAGATCAAAGCCCCTGGAACATTGGTCAATGTCTCTGCTTGCTTGATTTCTCTGAAATACTTTTTACCAATTACATCCAGCTTCGCCTTGTTTTGTGCAAGGGCGGCACCTGAATAAAACACCCTGGGTGTCATTGGTATTGGAACTGATAATGCTGCCATAATTACGCTTTATAAAATGTGATAATGCGATCCGCTTTTTGAGCCGGTGTAACTATAGGGTTGTCATCCTTATCCTTCTCATTGTTCTTGACCAAAGCGAGCAATGCCAGTGCCGCAGCACCTATAAATATCTTGTTCATGGCTTTTGTATTTGAATTAAACTGCTGTATTTGATTGTTGCATTGGGATTGGACACACTCACTCTTTGCTGAAGCTTTCTGGGTGAGAATATCCAAAGCCATGGCTTTTCTCTTTCGCCTTTAAAAACCACTTGTGTGAGCGTATCGGTGGTTTGAATTTGTAAGCTTTGAGAATCCCCTTGATTCACCCCCTTAATTTGATACCATTTGTCGGCATACTGAAACACCTTCACATGGATCGTATCGCGGATGATGCTATCACGTAAAACTGTCACAATGTTCTTTTGGGTTTCAATGACAGTTGTGCTGAGCTGGGTCGCTCTATTTAATTTGATCCCCATATCCCTCACCGTTTTGGCCTGAACAGGAAATAATGTCTTTAACTCATTGGTGCGCAGCAAAAGCACATTGGTTTGAGCCGCAAGTTTTCCGTTTTGAGTTCTTACAAAATCAAGCGATGCCGTGATAGTCTCCATATTGGAGCTCATTCGCGCAGCCTCCAACTCTAATCTTTGGTTAGTATTCCAAAGCACGAGAACGGCGCAGACGAGAAAGACGAGAAATGCGATTTTTTGAAGCTGCTTGTTTGCGAGCAAGTTTAGTGGTGCGTTCATTTTTTGAAGGTCTTGTGGTTTGCGACCAGATATAGGCCGATAAAATGGTCATCATTCCTGCAATGGAAGCCGTAGCAACCGTCTCCATCTTTGAGCCAATGGCAAGCAATGTTACCAGTGCCAAAAATGCAGCGGCAATGAGCGTGAGTTTATAGCGAGTTCTGTATGTCATCAGTGTTAAAAATTAAAATTTACCCATTGCCCGAATTGAAACATTTGTAATCCAAACTGTCCATTCATTGGGTTGATTCCCAACCGCTTGTTTCCATCAAAATCAAACACCCCAGGCGTTTGAAGCCAGTAAACAAAGGATCCATCAATACACATGGTATAGACCGTGTTATTGAATGTATTCTGAAATAGCGTTGGGTTCATGAAAGTTTTCTCACCCTCAATGTTTTGTGGGGTTTTGGTATCCACTACACCCTCAATTTGTTTGGCTGAAATCTTATTCATGGCAATGGGTAATTATTTGTTTAGTACGAGTAATTCACAATGATGTCATCGGTGGGTTCTGTCAAGTAGGGAACATTGAATGTTACCACCTTGGTTCCTGCTGTGTTTGTGACGTTCTTCACCCTCACACCATTGAAGAAAACACTGATTGCAAAACCTGCCTTCGGGGTCTGGGCTACCGTCACGTTTACACCTGTCGATGCAGCGCCAGTGAGCGCAGTAAAGTTTTCTGATGTTTCCGTGAAAGCATCCTCTTTACCGTTGGCTGTGGTTTGTGCGGTGGCCGCCGCCGTAGCTGCGTTGTTGGCCGTAGTTTGTGCCGCAGATGCAGCAGTACTTGCCGAGTTGGCCGTGCTTTGTGCAGTACTTGCAGCCGTGGATGCACTGTTTGCAGTTGACTGAGCCGTTGCAGCGTTTGCAAGGGCTGAATCTGCCGTAGACTTGATGGTATCTAAGTTTACGTTTGCTGCAACCGTGATTTTGTCCAACTTGCCCTTGTAGGTCCCGTTGAAAGCGTAGGTATCAGCATTGCTTTCGTATGCAGCTTTAACCGCTGCGGCCGTCAAAGCGTTGGTAAACAAGTCCTCATCTGCAATCTTTTTGAAAGTAGAAGTAGAACCCGTTCCCGTTGTGATCGCAGTGACAATGTACAATGCCCATTTTGTATCTCCGTCGTCGTTTACAAACACGCGGTCTGTAACCTTCAATCCTGTCAAGGCGTTTCGTGCAGTTGTATCAGCTACGTTGAAGGCGTTTTTCGCACCTACAACCAAGGCATCAACTTCCGACTTGGAATACAATGAAAGGTTTGTTCTTGCAGTACCAGCATTTACATCCGATAAGTTGTTTGCAATTTTTACAACCTGGGCATCCAATGCTCTTGTTGCAAGGTCAGCCGACAGGCCTTCAATCTGTTTGATTTTAATAAATTCGCTCATGGTATTTTATTGTTTGTTAGTTGCTTGTTAGGGTTAAATATTTGATGTAAACATGGTCAGAGGGCTCCAAATTGAAACCTCCATGCCAGTTCAAAGTGCCTGAATCGATGTCAAAGGCACTGTTGATTCCGTAATCGTAAATCGCGCCATTGACCGCCAGGAATAATCCTTCTGGATCACTGGTGTTTATACTGATTGAAAATTGCGTTTGTCCACTCACCCCAACCGTCATTGGGATCTTTTGCCAATCCGCTCTCCAAGTGCTACCATCAGAGCCACCGCCGCCAAGGTCTCCTTGAACATCGTTGATTCGGTAGCTCTCCCCACCAATGATAATCTCATTGTTGATGGGATCGCCAAGCAGCTGCAGAATGTCTCGCACAGAAAAATCCTTCTGCTCCCCAGTTCGAATATGTGTGAGTGTAAATGCCATTACTTCTTCTTTATCCAGTTTTTATAGATGAATCTGCCGGTCAAAAAAATCAAGGCTGCTCCTGCGAAGGAGAATCCTGCTTTGGCAAGTAGATTTTTTTTTTAGCTATTTCATTGATGGTCTCATAAATCGAAATCAATCCTTTCATGTAAACCGCCCTATTGTCGCCATTTTTCTCAGACAGATATGGGCTGTATGAAATTTGCTTTGCATACTCCTTGTAGTCGTATGAGGCCGCATGGGCCGCTTTATATTTTGAGGCAATCAATCGCGCGTAATCATAAAAACTATCCTGTGCCGTTGGGTAGCTCCTAAACTTCAGCTTGTACTGATTCTGCGCTTGATACACTCCGCCTTTCCAAAATTCATTGGGCGTTCCGTAGGCTGTGATGCCAAAAAAGTTCTTGTGATTCTTTGAAATGCCCGAAGTTCCCCAGGCGCTTTCATAGGCTCCTTGGGTCAATATCACCAATGGATCCATTTTGAATCTTTCCCCTGCCTTTTTTGCAAAGGGATAATTTTGGATGACGTAATTTTCTGTTTTGATGCTCATGATTGTTCTTGTAAATGAATGAATCGTCTATCTACCCACCGAAGGGTATTGTCAACTGTTTGAAACTGCAAAAACTCACCTTTGCCCGTATTTATACTCATGATGAGTTGGCCTAAGATGGTATTGGGCTGAGCCCTTGCGATTGGAACCAAGCGCTCGTTTAACACTGGGGTACTCACCCTGGTCAATAATCGTGGCATCGGAATTCCTTTGAGAGTAAAAAAGTCTTGAGGCTTCATCCAGCCTGTGTAGTTCTTTGTGCTCGGATAAGCATCGAACATATTTTTGTAGTACGGAAAAATGTCCACGTACAAAGAGGAACTTGAGACCCAATAGCTCACCCTCATTTTGTTTTTGCTCTTATAAGCAGCTGGTGCTTTCGCCGCATTAATCACATAGGCCACTTCAATAAATTTGACATTGTTCACCTCATCAAATTGCTGCCTGCCTGTGGCATAGCCCAAAAACTCACCAGGCTTGGCTTGGCGAATGATATTTTTGGCCGAGAAAACCTCGTAAAATGCGCCATGGTTGGTGGCATCAGGTGATGTTCGCAGCGTCACCGCCTTTTTTGCCACAATCAATTGATTGGGTTTTGCGAATTGCACTGCCGCAGAGCCCCCACCCGATGTATCTTTCTTGGAATTGGAGCTAACGATGGTCAGGAACTTTTGATAATCAGTTGCCGACAGCTCACTCTGCAAATCATCCAATAAATTGTCTTGATACAAACTCTTGTATGCATTCTGAACACTATCCAAATTGGTAATGGTCTTTGCAGAATCCAACACAGTACTCGTATTTGTTGTATCAAAGCTCATCATCCAAGAAATCCCTGAAGGGTTCATCGCCGATCGCAAGGCCATCGCTTGCCTTACATCGGGACTATCATCTGCCTTGTTTTGAGCATCTGATTTATTCAATGAGGCAATGAGGCTTGCACCCAACCGATAGGTGAGATAAATGCCGCCAACAACCAATACCCCATTCACAATTTTGGACTGGTTGTTTTCAACGACTTGAATGAGTTTCTCTTTGGTGGATGCCATAGGTCTTGGATTAAATCATGCTTTTGATTTTGAGCTTTACCAAGGGTAATTCAATCTTTTTTGAAATACTCACCAGCTCCTGTGCTTTAAAATTGTTTACGATGGTTTGTAGTGCTTTTTGCACATGGCGGGCCTCTTGGTCAGATGCCACGATAACTTGAACTAATACATCTTGATTTGCCATTTTATATCGTTTTTGTTGGTTGTGATTGGGTTATAAATTGTAAAATGCGTTGAAGATTTGTGCGGTCTTTTTCGATTTCAGAAAGCATCAAATACATCGTTCCTAGTTCCTGATTGCTCATGGTTTTGCAAAACGAGACGATCATCTCTAGGATGGTTTCTCGTTGTGAGTCCTTGGGCTCAGTTTCTAATTCCTTTGCTTGATCAATGGATTTACCCTCTTGATCTGTACCTGCCAAGAAATTCATGGCAGCACCCATCGGAGAATTGCTCAAAAACTTAGCAAGTCCAGGCAGTGCCATGCCGATGATGTTGGAATAGTACTCCACCTGCTTTTTGGCATCCAGGGTATTTTGCATATCCTGCATTTGAAATTCTAGCTCTTCGTTCTCTGATTGAAGGCGTTGAAGCTCTGCTGTCATTCGCTCGAGCTCTTTGGAACGCTCCATTTCAGAAAACTTGCGCTGGACCAAATCATTGACCTCTGCCTCTCCCAATCCTGAATATCCTGACAGCGCTCTGGGAATTTCCTCATCCACATCCGTCCACTGAAAAGTCTTTGCCCAAATCAAATTGCCAGACTCCTGGTCTTTGAATTCGACTTTTACCTTGTCAGGGTTTTCCGATTTATCATAGTTTCTGACCAGGTGTGAAAAATTAACCACATCTGCCTGTTCAATGCTATTCAATTTCTTACCATTGCGGTAGAAAACGGCATTAAAAACCACATTCACATGTCCCTGCTTTGGGAAGGTCTGAATCATTTTCTGACTTACCTGAATGACGTGATATATCTTTTTCTTACTCATTATTCCTTGACGATTTGGATGAATTCTATATTGGGGTATTCTTGGGTGTTTGCTGGTAACTCAATGGCAACAAGGCCACTGAATTCCTCTAGTCCTTCCAATCCATTCTGTGAGGATAGAATTTCTAAACTGTTGGTATCTGAAATGATGCGCGTACCTATGGGAAGGGCAAAAGCGTTTGTTAGCAACAAGTATTCATTGTAGGCCTCAATCTCGTATCTGAGAGCGCCAGGCTTGGTGACTACATTTTTGAATCGCTGTAGCTCTATACCAATGATCCTTTGTTTGAACTGCTGGTGAATGTGAATTAAATGGTCGAACATAATTGGTCAGGGTTAAATTCTTCGCTGTCTTGTTCTTCATCTAGTTCCTGGTCATCTTCATCAATGCAGCTACAGTCTTGGTTTTTGCTTTGAGTATTTTTTACCAATTCTGTGCGGACTTTTTCTGTTTCAGGTTTGCCATTGGCAGCGCTGATACTTTCCGTGCATCTGAGGTAAAGACTTACCACATAGGGCATAAACGCACTGGCTTTCATTGTGTCAACATAAACACCCACCACCAACTGGCCTTTTAAAAGCTCAACCTCAAGGGATTGAAACTCCTGTGAAACCTCAGGTACGTAAAAGGCTTGAGCCGAAACAGGCACTACAATTGCCTCCTCCTTTAAACTGTTGAATGAGGCCGTAAACCATCCAATCTCAGGGATATACAAATCTGTTTGTACACCGCGAACATGGACCGCTTTAAAGCCCGTACAGCGTCTTAGATTGCTCGGAATCTTGTGTTGAAATCGAACAATCTGACCCGGTCTTTCAACATTCAGGCGGATGATATTGTAGCGAATTGTGGCCATGCTTATTTTTCATTGGTAAGCCACAAATAGATTTTTACCTCAAATGGATAACCGTAGGCTGAATACCCGTTTTCTGGAACGTTCACTAGCGCTGGCTGTCCATCTGTATATCGACCCTCAACTGTACTTCCAGCAGCATCCAGGTGCTCCTCAAAGAAGAAAAACTTCTGATTGGGAGCCACCTGATTACCACTAGTTAGCAGCTTCACCTCATGCACATCTTCAAAAATGTCCTGATTATTCACTTTCAGACCCAACAAGCTACCCGGTACAAATCGCTCCTCAGGTACAGAAACATAAATGCCCCTGATCCTTGAATATTGTTTGTCGGTTTGTGCATTGAATCGAATGCTGTCCCCAGGCTTGGTGACATTCACTCGAATTTGCTGAAACTTGTGGTTTTTCATGGTGAACTGGATTTATTGATTAGGCTTTGATTACGGCTGTTCCGCGAAGGATCGCCTTCAAATATGAATTTTGAGGGGCGTTTGCAGACCACTCAATGTTCAATTCAATGGACTGCTGGTCACGGATGATTTTTGGGTTATCCAATACCCACAAACCTTTGAAAGTATCCTTGCCTGTGGTTTGGAACACCTCGCATGATGTGTTTGGAACCAGTACCGTTCCGTTGGCTTTGAATTCAAATTCTCCGTTGCGCAAGTAGTCAGGAACTACATCGTAGTTTACCGAGCCAGGTGTGTCGTTGTTGTCTCCAACACCGCCCAACAACTGCAATCCGTAAAGCAAGAAGTAATTGCCTTTCTCCAACTTGCCACTAGAGATGTTGCTTGATCCAACAACCTTGTTGTCGTCATCCTTGAACATCTTAATGACCTTAGAGCCACTGATGGTTTTTACCACGTAGTAGGCCGTATCCACTGCCTGCAATGATTGATTTGCCAATCCAACTTGGATCTCTTTTGGCAACATTGAAATGCGCTTTTCAAACTCTGCGCGAGAGCGTGAGCCTGTTGCATTGCTTGCAACACGAGATTGGTTCTGCATTTTGCGGAACAATTTTTTCTTGTCGTTGGGGCCACTTAAGTCAAGGGCTTGCAAAAAGTCATCTTCTGACATTGCACCTAGCAAGTTGTACTCACTGTTTTCGATTTGTCCGAGCGTTAACATGTTATTGATTGTTTATTTTTTTGATGAATGAATTGATTAAATGATTTCGATGTAGGCCAAATCCTCTTCAGCCATGCCCTCAACCATTGCTGAGTGTGCGAACTCCTCAGGGTTAAAAGATGTTGGAGATGACAAAGCTGGAAGGTCAGGATTGTAGCGATCTACTGAAAGGTTTAAAGGCTCACGGTACACGGAGGGTTCGCCCAATCCGCTAAAGCTGAAATCAGCCAGTCCTGCCAGCAAATCCTTTTTCATCAGAACTTTTACCCCTGATAATAATCCCGATGCGCCCACACCCGTTGCCAACATTTTCATGTTCGGATCCTTGAGCATTAAGTTACCTGCCGTGCCAACGCCCAAAAGGACAATCGGACGAGCAAGCGCTTTTGCGTTGAATCCAGTTGCAGCTGCATCTACTTTCAACACTTTGTCAATCATTTTTCCGCCCACCGAGCCGATAACAACACCGCCAGTGAGCATAGCCAAGGTTTTGATTTCTCCCATTACAGCTTGGCTACTGATTTTGGTTTTTTTTGTTCTTGTTGCCATGGTTTGCGTATTTTTTGATTAAAAGAGTTTAATTGATGTGATTTTTTTCTTGGTTGAGCCGCCTTTAGCGCGGCCTTTGGTTTGAGCTTTTTTAGGCAATGTCTTTGCCTTGGTAGTCTTTGATTTTCGGGTGGTTCGATATCCTGACAGGCTACTTGTTTTTTTCTTGGGCTTCACCATTTGATAAATACCCAATGCCAGCAATCCACCACCGATTGCAGCAGGTACGGGATTGGTTTTTATGAAGTTCATAATACCCCCACTTGAAGTACTTGCCCCCGTTGAAATTGCACCTGGCGCAGTGGCAACCTCCGTCGAAACCGCTGATTCACTGGCCTGTATTTCAGCAGCAGCGGCAGCAGCCGTTGGATCGGCCGTTACCTCACTGGTTAGTGTATTGATATCTACATTTTCATTCGGACCAATCAAGCCCGATTCTTTCAGAATCTTTATGGTTGCAATGATTACAGGTGCAGCAGCAGCAATTACTGTTGCTGAAGCTGGGTCTCCCAACTGTCCGAGCATCTGATCTTCCACAATTCCGCTAAGGTTCCCTGCCTTGCCTTTCAAGATGGCGTTTTGCAAAGCTGCTTTGCTGCCTTGTAATTTGTCGGCGAACAAACTCTCTACTTTGGACAATGCATTTTTGCTTTTTTGCCATGTGGCGGCATTAACCCCTTTGGCTGCGGCTTGTTGCTGCGTGCCATAAGCCCACTTGAGCTTTGATGCCATTTTGCCAAGGTTCAATTTCATCGCAAGCAAGAATCCACCTCTCGCGGCAATACTTAATGGGTTGTACTTCACAACCGCCTTTACAGCCACCTTTGCCGCTTGTCCGACCTTTTGACCAACTGTCTTAACGGTATTCTTTACGTTGGTAAAAAAGCCCTTCAAGTTGACCCCACTCAAAGCCAATTCATCGTTGTCGAAAGCAATACCCCCGATGGAACTGACTCCGTTGCTCATATTCAGTTGTGCTTCATTCTTTGAAAGCACCTCTAGTGCTTCATTGCGTTTATCGGTATACCAATATTGGATAGCATAGTCTAACATTTTTATCAATGCCTGCGGATCGTCTACCGTTGATACCAAGCCAGGGTTCTGCGCCACCGCATTGCGTGTAGCTACCAAGTTTTGATACAGTTTATCCAGGTCAGACTGATTGGTTGTAGCTCCCAAGCCAATGCCTGAAAGTGATGTTGCCATTACAGCATCATAGTGGTCATTGCCTGAAACGCCACTCAGTACAGCTACATTTATGCCTTTTAGATTCATATCGTAATCCATTTTATCGGTGTATTTTTTTTCATAATTAAATTCAGAAACCACAGCATCAATCACGCAGTACTTATTGGCTCCAGTTGTGGGTACAATCACATACACGTGCTGCCAAGAATCTTGGCTGTACTTGGTGATTCTGAATTTGTGAGGGATTTTTAAATTGGTAAGGATGCTGGAGGCAAAAATGCTCATGCAGTCACAGTCAACGCCAGTTGCTCGCTCGGCCCAAGACCTGGCAGGTCTTCGGAGTTGCTCTAAGCCACGTTTATCCAATTTGTATTGGACATAACCGTATATAAACTCCCAAATGGCCTTGCAGGTCTCATGGGTGGAAGGCCGCCTGAGCAATGGAGCGATTCGTTTGGTGTCGTCAAGGTATTTCCAAACGACTTTCTCCATTAACTCAACAGTATCCGTTACTTCGCCATCGTCAATAATGACGCGGTCACGCTCATCAGGTGGTGGGAAATAAGGATTATAGCGGCTTCCATCCTTGATGACACGATAACCACTTGTAACAGTTTTGGTTGGTATATGTGCAAGTGCCCTCATTAGATGATTTTAGTAGGTTCAGATTGATAAAAAAGTCCATTCACATAGGTAGTGAAGGACATCTCCATAGGTATTCCGAGCTGCGCAACCAGGTTGCTTTTATATCCTGATTTAAAGGCCGTAATAACCGCAGGAACTTTTGAAATAATATTTGAAATAAGCCCTGAAAGGATCATCCAATTAATTTGAAGTTCTATCGTGTCAATTTGCGTAACGCCTAGAGGTTTGATGATAATTTCCTTATTTTCTGCATTGGATTGGGTAAGCAAATTGTTATTGCTTTTTACACTTACTACAGGTTTTGTAATTGTAACGGTATCTTTTGAGGGATTATTAATCAATACTTCCGTTCTAAAAGTGATTCCGCCTAAATTGATTGAATGAACACGAGGGTTAACCAATGTGATATTGGTTTGATCACCTACGTTTTGCATTTTTAGTAATCTAACAATGCCATAAACCGCAGCTGCGCCAAGTGTTATGCCAATCAATTTATTCATTCTCGTCCGATGGATTTTCTTTGAAAAATTGATTGAGCTTTTTAGAAGCAGCGTCTAAGATTCTTTTCACCACATAGCCAGCAGCAGCAGAGGCCGCAGCGTAAATAATTACAGTAGATAATCCTGGTAGCGTGATAGCCAATAATAGTGGCTTCGCCGAAATGGCCTTACCCACGCCACCTACAACCCCAGAGGCTGTAGTAAACAAAGCAGTATGTGTGTGATGTTGCATAAAGTCTTGCATCGATTAGGATACAAACTTCTAAATTGACAATCTGTTGAAAAGTCCTCTGAGGGTGTGTAAAGGTGTATGTAAAAATATGAGGGTAAATTATTATATTTGATTTAAATTTAATTTAAAAATAAATTGGCAATTAATTAAAGAATAATCGATACAAAGTTTCGCATATCACTCAATTATTGAATTAATATAATTGAAGATTTGGTTCATGCATATACATGTTAGCTGAACGGCTAGACAGACCAAAACAAAAAACGACATTTATTATTTAAATAAAACCACATGACATTTAACTTGGACACAAAGACGCGATTTAAAATCTTGGCGGTGACAATTGCCGACAAAGCAAATATTCAAATTAACTCCCTTGATGTACTTTATCAGAACAACAACAGTTTTATTGAAAACTATCTCAAAGATGAAACTGACAAACAGGTTGCTAATATCAATAAATTGGACATCTCCCAAATCCCTGAGGTTGAACTAAAACAAATTTTACAGTCAGTCAGCGACCATTATGGACTTTCATACGAAACCAAAGATATTTTAAGTAATTACATGCTTGTTGCAAGTTTCAGTTTTTACGAAAAAGCAATTAAAAAGCTTTTGAGTCTCACTGGCAAACTAACTGACACAGAACTTTCAAGTTGCTTTAAGAAAAAAGAAGCTAAACAATTCTTGAAAAGCAAGTTCAAAATTGATTACAAACTTCTGACTGACTTTACAAAAATCGAAGAACTACGCTGCCTTAACAATGACATTAAGCACAATGGACTTGCGGGTATTGAACTTATTACTGCTAATCCAAAATGGACATTAAACCAACCTATAACAAATACTTATGACGATTTTAAAAGACTTATGGACGGTCCGAGAAATTTGTTAAGAGATTTAGCAAATAAGATTGAGCCACAGCTGTAAATAATTAACAACTTTCAATAATGACAATAACAGAAATTACGAAAATAGTTTTAGGGGTTATCGGTGCCCTTGGTGGTGGTGGTGCAATTGTTTTAGGATTTTCCAACTTTTTTGGACAATTAATTGCAAAACGCTACGAAGAAAAAATAAAAGTGACATTTCAAAATGAAATTAATGAATATCAAAGTCAACTTGATATTCTTAAGCAATCAACAATTCGATATTCAAATAAACAATTTGAACTCTACAGTAAATTGTGGTCAAGCTTATTTGATTTAAAAATATTGGCAGACGACCTTTGGCAACAAGCAACACCATTAAGAATTGAGAAATTTTCAAGACAATTAAGGAATACAAAAACAGAAATTGAAAAAGCATCATTATTTATTGAAGAAAAACATTACCAAGAACTAACTGAAACTATAAAGTTCTTTTCTGAATATCAAATTGGCAAATCGGACCTAATTAATTATCGAAAAGCAAATAATTTCGACATTCATACTATTGAACAAATGATATCCAAAAATGGAGCTAAAAAAGTTGCTTTTGAAAGATTGATTTTTGCAGTGAAAGCAGATCTTAAAAAACAAATTGGCGGACTTTAAAACCTTTCGAAATCATCACCTTGAAATATAACCAGCAGCTAACAGTACTTTTGCGACAGACAGGATTTGATGATCTGCATACAGTTTGTTATTAAAAACACTATCACCATAAGATAGTTGCAAAATGTAAGCCACAAGCTATTTACGTCAGTACAAACTTAAACCTAACTAAAATAAATTGACATGAAAGATTTATCAAAATCAACATTCCTTTTTGAACTGATAGACGAATTTGGAATTTTCCGTTTGTCAGGAGAGCCAAACGTTTTAACTGACGACGCTTACAATTTGTTTTGCGAAAAGTATAGAACTCTTTCAATCCAGCGTGACATTTCTCTTTTCAATTATATTAAATCAACTCCAAAACTCTTTAGGGCACATATACCTCACAGCAAATGGACAATAGCCGCTTCATTTCAGGTAGTTTGGTATTATGACGAACTAATAGTTTGTGACCCAGTTTTACAACTTATTAATTCTGACCAATCAGAAAATGAACAAAGAAAATACAACCTTCAAGAGTTACTTTCATTTTTAAATAAATGCAAAGACAGTATTGATGGTGGGTATCTACTTTTTGCAGGTGACAATATTTTCCCTATCAAAACAGGTGCATTTGAAAATGACAGTCAACTTCTTGTTGAAGTGCCACAGGTTTTAGATGCTTATGAGCAATATTGTTTGATGCTAAAAAAATCTTCACGAATTAATGACAATCCAAACGACAACTTAACACAACTTGAAATTCACTATGATGGACTTTGGGGGAATTTCAGAACAATGGGAGTATATATTCCACCTCATGTTTTAAATGAAAACAAAATGGTAAATGGCGTTACTTACGACTTTATTACAACTTACCAAAGGTTAACAAGAGACGAGTTAGTAAGTTTCAACAAAGAAGATATGCTTACATCATTGAAAAATGAATACAGTAAAGACATTTCAATAGTATTAGAAGCGATTACAAACGCACAGCGGTTTGACACACCAATTTTATTTTACAGAAATTCAGACTGCGTTGCAGCGCAGAATTATTCAACACAAAATAAAAACATGGTTGCAGACACTACGGTCTACGATTGCTTAATTCCGTATGTGGAAAATATTCCAGCAGAGAGATTGTTTGAAGTAAGAAACAATATACCCAATGCATTTACTGACTTTAGAGCATATCTTTTTAACATTGTTCAAAATACAATGAAAAGTACAGACAATCCAGCGGAGTTCAAACACATAATTAACAAAGAAATGAGTTCACTAATGAGAAAGCTAAATACAGAAATGGAAAACGCCAAAAGTAAATGGACTTTCCAAGGTGTCGCAGCTCCTATTGTTATGATGACAGGTTCTTTGGGTTTATTTTCATCAGGCATTGACTATTCTCAATTAATTTCGACACTTTTGGGTTCAGGTGGACTTGTTCAGGGTTTAAAAACTTGGAGTGAAATTAAATCTGATAAAAACACAGCATCACTAAATCCAGTTTACTTTTTATGGAAAGCACAACAATACTAACATTAACTGCAAAATTTTGTAGACTTCGAAATCAATGGAAAACAAACGATAACCCCTAACTGCAAGCAAGCGCAAAAGTGGTTCGACCTAACCGCCTTTACAAATTCTGAGCCTGCTTGAAAGCATCAAGGCGCCCAAACTTATCAACTATAACCTTTACGTGCGCTGGTGTTAATAAACTATTACCCAGCTTGTAACCAAGACTTTGAAGTTTCGATAAAATTGAATCACTTAATTTGATCCATCTGCGCAACTGAGCACTAGCACTCTTCAATGGAATATTCGAAAAATAGAACTGCGCTTTCATTTTGAAAAGTCAAAATTGAAATAAAAAAGGCTCATTTAAAATGTATTAAACATTATTTTGGGTGTTCCTCTTCCATTTTCAAATATTGTGTTTTCATCTAATAAAAAAATTGACCCAATGATATAAATGTATCAACAAGTTTAAATTTGGCAGGTTAAATTTGTGAAACTAAAATAGTAAAAACCATAAAAAAACGACACTCTAAATATTGGACGCAAAATCATTTACTTGATGCTCATAGACAAAAACCACAATAATATAATTGACTTGCAAAAGCAAAATATACTAACTAACAATAGCTCGCTATCAAGGCAAAAAAAATGTGATGTTTCATGAAGTCTTGCATGGAATAGAATACAAAATTCTAAAATGAAATACTGTGTAAAAGTCGTATAACGGTGCGTGAAGGTCTAACAGAAAATATGAGGATTAATTATTATATTTGATTTAAATTAATTTAAAAAACAGATTTGATTATTTCATTCGCTTTTACATAAAAAAAACAAGATAGGCGAATGTTTTTAGCATATATAGACAAATTATACCTAATTGTAGGACGAGGTTGCCAAAATTAAACAAACAGAAATAATGAATCAATCATTCAATAGACAACAACTAATGAAACTTTGCAAACAAACAGAGTTTGTTGACTATGGATTGACCTTAACTCAATTGGCTAACAATTTAGACAAGACATTTGAGACTATAAATAATGATGAATTCAATTTTGAAATATTAAAGATCAATGAGTATTATTTAACTCATGACTTGCCAAATAAACTGGTTTTACGAAAACTTAATGACAACCTAAAAAGGCTATACAAGGACGAACAAGCAAACAGAAGAATAATTATTTCACAAGTTAAAACCTTACTTGAAGAAACTTGCCCCTTTTGGATACTTAAAACAGACATTAGAAGTTTTTACGAAAGTATTGACAGAGATACAGTAATTGCAAAATTTAAAGACGATTCAATGCTTTCATTTCAATCAATGTATTTATTGAGAAAGATATTTGAAAACCCAACACTTTCTGCAACCACAGGCGTTCCAAGAGGAATGAATATAAGTTCAACTCTCTCTGAAATATATATGCGAAAATTTGATAGATGGATACGCAGATTCCCTGGCGTTTATTATTATGCAAGATTTGTTGATG
>JBEIRK010000172.1:0-4182 GCA_040376005.1 Flavobacteriales bacterium | reverse complement strand
CCCATAGCCGCGGTAAGGTTTTGTACAAGGGCACGGAATGGTATGCCCAATCAGAAAATGCAGTAGAAATACCTGCTGGCACAGAGGTGGTAATTACAGCTACAGAAGGAATTACTTTGATCGTAAAATCCGTATAAAAAAATCGTCTGACTTTAAACTCAGGCGCGGTTTTTGCATCTAAAAGGAATATGCGAAATTTTCGTAGTGTTTTCCTATACTTTTTTATTCTCGCTTTCGTTGCCAATGTCCAAGGACAATCCATCAATGGAACAGTGCGAGAAATGACCACTGAGAAACGATTGCCAAATATTTCTGTTCAGATTTACAACTTGCGCGACAGCAGCCGTCAAGAAACCATAACCGATAGCTTAGGTACTTTTAACTTAAACAGCGGAAAAGGCATTTTCAGGGTTGTTGTAAAACAGGAAGGATTTTCATCCTTTGTAACCATGGTGAGAACCTTTGGCGGTGATGCCAATTTGGGATTCATAGAACTTATTGACTCATCCAAGACAACTGGAACTGCAGTGATAAAGGCGCAGGTGGCCCCTGTGAACCAAAATGGCGATACTACAGAGTATAACGCAGCTGCATACAAGACCAACCCAGATGCTACTGCTGGAGACTTGGTTAAAAAAATGCCTGGGATAACCGTTGAAAACGGCAAAATAATGGCGCAGGGTGAAGAGGTTAAGAAAGTTACGGTAGATGGTAAAGAATACTTTGGCGACGACGCCAATGCCGCGCTGAATAATATACCCGCAGAAGTTATCGATCGCATTCAGGTTTTCCAACGCATGAGTGACCAAGCGCAGTTTACAGGTTTTGATGATGGAAATAGCATGAAAGCGCTGAACATCAGGACCAAACAAGGCAAGGCCAATGGAACCTTTGGAAAAGTATATGCTGGATATGGCATGGATGAACGTTATCAATCTGGATTGGTATATAATAAATTCAATGGCGGCCGAAGAATCACAGTTCTTGGAATGGCCAACAATGTAAATATTCAGAATTTTTCTAGTCAAGATCTAATAGGCCTAAGCGGCGGAAGTGGCGGCGCAGGTGGCATGGGACGCGGGCCGGGTGGATATAGAAGGGCCTCAACGTCTGACAATTTTTTCACAAATTCATTATCAGGAATTACAGCCACCCAAGCGTTGGGCTTCAATTACAACGACAATTGGGGTAAAAAAGCGACTATTGGTGCGAGTTACTTTTTAAATTCAAATCAAAGTGCGCAAATTCAGAATTTGCAGCGCACATTTAATAATAGTTTTAATACGCAGGGAAGCCAATTGTATCTCGAAAATTCAAATACCAATAACAAACCTTTGAATCACAGATTGAATGTTCGTTTAGAATACAAATTTGACACCTCAACTTCTCTCCTCTACACGCCTACTTTTTCTTGGCAAAAAAGCCAATATGATCAGGCATTGGAGGCCAATAACTTTATCGATACCCAGCGCATAGGTCTGAATAGATCAAACTTTATTTCGGAAGGAACAGGATGGAACCTAAAAAACGAATTGTTATTTAGACACAAGTTTCACAAAGATGGTAGGACCTTTACTTGGAATATTGACCACAGTTTAAATAGAAGAAATACGGAGAGTAAGAACATCATTTTAAATCAGAGCTTTTTCCCTTTAGATAGCGTTTATAGCACCCAGCAACTCATTAACAGCTTTGCTCCCACTCAATCATTAAATTCTAGGGTAACTTGGACTGAGCCACTTTCGAAAATCACTCAAATTCAAATTGACTATAGAAGCAGTATTGGTTGGAATGACAACAGGCAAGAGACATTATTAGAAAATACAGTAAGTGGTGAGTTTTCTAGATTAGATACCGTATTGAGCAACAGTTACACCACCCAAAGTACATCTCATGAGCCTGGGGTAATGTTTCGTTACCGCAGCGAGAATTTTTGGATTGGAGCTGGAACGGGTTATCAAATTGCGACATTACGTGGCGAGCAGTTATTCCCGAATTTAGCGGGTGTCAACAAAGACTTCAGAACATGGATGCCAAGGGTATTTATGAATTTGAAAATTGATAAAAACACCAATGTTCGGGGGATGTTTAGAACCAGTGTAAATCTCCCAACCGTAAACCAGTTGCAGAATGTATTCAACACCTCGAATGCGCTGATTTTAAGCACCGGAAATACGGAATTGAAACAAGAGGTGACCCGAAATTTGAATATAAGTTTGAATAAAAGCAATCCTAAGAAATTGACCAGTCTGTTTTTTGGCATTACAGGTGGTCAGAATTCGAATTACATTGTAAGCACTACCAGCTTTCTCTCCAAAGACACACAGTTGTCTGAGAGTTTTACAGCAGTTCGCGGTACATTAATTAACAAACCGGAGAACTTAGCTGGATACTGGACGGGTAAATTAATGGGCAATTATGGATTTCCAATTCGTGCCATAAAGACCAATGCCAATATCAACACTTCTGCAGGGCTGACCCAATTGCCAGGAAGAATAAATGGTTTATTGAATATGGCAACTACACAAAACCTGAGTGGTGGATTGGTTCTGTCAAGTAATATAAGTGAAAATGTAGATTTCACACTGAGTTATTTTGCCAATTATTTTAATACTCAAAACACCACACAATCTAGCTTGGACAACATCTACTACAGCCATGTTGCCAATGCACGCATCAACTATATTATTAAGAAGAAGCTCGTGTTACAATCCGATGTAACATACAATGCATTTGAAGGACTGAGCAGCAATTTCAACCAGAATTTTATACTGTGGAATGCTGGAGTTGCTTATAAATTCTTGAAGAATAATGCTGGGGAATTAAAGTTCAGTTGTTTTGATTTATTGAAACAAAATAGAAGTATTGCTAGGACTATAAATGCAAGTTTTATTGAAGACAACTTCACCCAAGTACTCACCCGATATTTCATGCTTACCTTCACCTATAATTTCAGACATTTCGCCAACGGCGGAAAAGAACCCGAACCTGAAGTTGATCCCCACAAACCTATAAGTCCTCCGGGAGTTCCGGGTACAACTCCGACAGGTAGACCACCCCATTAATAAAAAAGCCACCGATTGGTGGCTTTTTTATGATCCATTTAATCGATTAGTTTTTTATGATTTTATGCGTACTTGATTTTCCAAGGTTATCGGTAACTTGAACCGTGTAAGTACCTGGTGCAAGGTTTGCAATATCAAAGCTTGCCATTCCAAGACCATTGCTGGTGGACTGAACTTTGGCGTTTGAATCAAATAAAATGGCAACCACGAATTTGCCTGGTGCACGCACAAATATTTTTTCAGCAGCTGGGTTGGGATACAATTCTACAGATGTAGTTGCAATTTTTGTATTGTTTGAAAATTGAGGCAACTGACTTACAAACGTTAAATCGGAAACGGAGTCATCTCCTTTGCTGAAGTCATAATCCATCAAAGGGAAACCAATTTGGCTATTGTTCGTCCAATAGAAGTGCTGGTTGCTTGTGTCTGGCTCGATTGGACCAAAAATGAGTTCCTTAATTGCCTTAGGTGGGTTCACCCACGCACCAGAAACTTTTACTCTGAAATCAAACAAGAATATTTGTTCCATATTGGCGCGAATAACATCATAGGTGCCCAATGGAATTGTCAACTTACCCCAAGCATCTATTTCACATTTACGGGCAATAGAAATAATGGTTTGAATAGAATCAATAACAGGGAAAGGTCCAGGACCGTCTGGATCAATACCCAGTTCCGACTTCTCTCCTATGCCATTTTTATTCTCAGTCCATTTTGTTCCCATTGTTGCGGGTAATTTCAACAATTGAAATCCAAAGCCCGTATCCGCGCTTTCTTCGCCATTAAAAACATCATAAGTGCCAAGGATTGACAACTTTGTGGCGTTTAGGGTAAGAAAAGAGAAAGAGCTATCGCCGTCTTTAATTCCATGGGTTGCTTTTGGGAAGTTGCTATGTCCTGGGTACCAAGATGCGGCGCCAAAAGAAATGGTATCCTTATCATCTGCTACCAAATTCGAAAAATTCCAAGTTTGATTTGTGCCTGCAGCAGGGAGTTTATATACTTTAGAATCAAAACCTTGCACCACAGTTTGGCCGGTTTTAATAAGATTTGACTCCGTGACGGTAATTTGAGAAAATGCGGGCAAAGCAAAAAAGGCTGCACCTGCAAACATTGT